>CAMYNZ010000072.1:0-6252 GCA_947259865.1 uncultured Desulfobacterales bacterium
ACCAGCTCCAGCGCACGGGTTTCGGCAACGATTGCTTTTTGGTACAGGCTGTTGACAAAGTAACTTTCAGCCAGGGTATCATAGATATGGGCGGATTCTGACAACTGGACCGCTTTTTGTGCCAGCTGGAGTCCCCTGAAAGGATTGCGCAGGTTTTCATCCGGGCAAGTTACATATAGCCATGCAAGATTGTTAAGAACTTCGGGATTGTCGGGGTTTAGATCGACTGACTTTTCATAGGCTTCCCTGACACCGACATAGTTTTCGGTGCTGTAGTGAATATCTCCCAATCTTTTATAGAGAACCGGGTTATCCGGACTTACCTGCAGTTCACTGATAACGGATTTTTCTAGAAAATGTGCGCTGAATTGGGTGCCTGTTTTGCTGAAGTTGAGGCTGATGGCGCCCACGAAAATCATTCCAACCAGATAAATGGCAATGCCTTTCCGCAAGCGGCGGTCATGTCTTGAGATCGCGG
This sequence comes from uncultured Desulfobacterales bacterium, assembly GCA_947259865.1. The sequence goes on from CAMYNZ010000072.1 coordinate 479, forward strand.
TTCGATCGGCTTCACATTTTTCCAGATACGCTATCCTTTCGTTTATACTGTAATGGTGCCAGTTGGGTCTGTCCGGCGGCTGACCGCTGTAGATGGCAATTTTTTCCAGTGTTCTGATCAGCGGTTGGGCTGTGTCGAAGAGAGCATAGACATAACCGTCTGCCTGGCGTTCAAAATTGCGCATGAAATAACCGAAAATAAAACGAAAATAGATGAGAAATGAAAGGATCATCAGAGACAAATTAATGAGATTGGTGACCATGTAAGTCCAGTACGGACTGGACGTTGAAATGAACCGGTAAACAGGCTTCCAATAAAAAATCAATATTTCTATAACGGCAAAGAACGGTTCCGCCAAAACCATACAGACACTGAAGCCGATAAAAAAGAAGACATAATACAAGAGATGTTTTTTCTTAACGTGGCCGATTTCATGGGCAATAACGGCGTCCAGCTCTTCCGGTTCCAGAACCCGGATCAGGGCATCGGTGACCAGGATATAGCGGAACTTTTTTACCAGTCCCAATACCGCTGCGGTAATCATCCGCCCGCCGAATATAGGCCAGTAAAGAATATTGGCATATTTTATCCCGGCTTTGCGGCATAACCTTTCTATTCGATTGCGCACCCCGCCCTTATCAAGTGGTTTACAGCCCCAAATTTTTTGAATCATAACAGGGGCTACCAGCAAGAGCACACCCAGAAAAATAGCAAAAGAGAAAAATTGACCGTGAAGGGTGTTTAAAATATTTTTGAGACCGGAAAAGGGCAGGGCGTATATAATATCATAAGCTCCGGAAATAATTAACCATGGCAATAAAACCGGAATGGCAAACGAAATCTGTGACCAGATATAGGTACCCCGGGAAAACTCGGACGGATATAGTTTTTTGCAGGCGTCATATGCGCAGCCCCAGATTATTGTCAGGTAGAAGATAAAAAGTGCCAGAAAGATTATGGCCAACAAGGTGGGAATTGTTGCAAAGACAGGCATTTTTATAAAAAATGAAGGCATCCCTAATCCATGCACATCAATTGCAAAAAGGGCGATAGCCATAATGGATTGTTGGGCCACAAGCGAATTGAACCGGTGATCCAGACGGGAATAACTGTCTGTGCTGATCTGTCTTTGAAGGGAACGGAACTGCGCCCGGGTAATGAATCCGAATAGCAAGATCAGCAGGAAAAAAATCAGAAAGGTCTCCGTCGCGGCGATATTGTTTTTGGCCGACGGCAGGTAAGTTATATAAATCAGGAGTGCAACAATAAAATATATGAAGTTGGCAAACATTTTCCCTATCTAAAAAATCTTTCTTTCTCGCTGTAAATACAGCCGCAATATTGTTGGCGGTACATCCCCAGGCGTTTTGATTCCGTTACACCCCTTTTCCATCCCGGCCGGAAGTCAGTATACAGAAAGGGCACCCCTACGGATTCGGCGACGGCTTGGCCGATGGATTTTATGGTGTCGTGCTTCTGATATTTACTGTATAGCAGCGTGGTGGTGAAATAGTCGAATTTGCCGCGTTTGGCTAAAAGAGCCGTTGATTTCAGCCGTTCATGGTAGCAGTAATCACACCGGTTTGCTTCGCGATAGGCCACCCCGCGAATAAAACCTTCCAGGTCATACCCGTCCTGATAAATAACCCGCAGGTCAATGGTCTCCGAATATTTTTTAAGCGTGTCCTGCCGCTTCAGGCATTCTGTGTACGGATGGATATTATGTTTAAAGAAAAATCCCATAAGTTCCCCGCCTTCCTGGCGCAATACTTCAATCGGGTAGATGGAACAGGGACCACAGCACAGGTGCAGTAATATTTTCATTTTCTTTCTCCAAAAATTGCCGTCCCGATACGGACCAGTGTGGCACCTTCCTGGATGGCGACCTCAAAATCACCGGTCATTCCCATGGATAATTCATCCATACTTACATTCGGAATACTTTCACTTTGTATTTGATCACGCAGTTGGCGCAGGGTCTTGAAATAGGGTCGAACTTTTTCGGGTGCGTTAAAATAAGGCGGCATGGTCATCAGCCCCATGATTGCCAGATTCGGCAACTGACCGATTTCTTTGATCAGTTTTGTCGCATGGTCAACCGACACCCCTGATTTTGAATTTTCTTCAGCAACATTGACCTGGATTAAGATGGGCTGGATTTTGTCGTTTTTCCTGGCTTGCTTGTCTATTTCGTGGGCCAGTTTGAGAGAGTCTACCGAGTGAATCAGGTCAAAAAGTCTTACGACATATTTGGCCTTGTTGGTCTGCAAATGACCAATGTAATGCCAGGACACCGGATAAGATGATAACCGTTGAATCTTATCCCGCGCCTCTTGAACATAGTTTTCGCCCAGGATAGTGACGCCGGCCGCAATGGCCGCCTCGACCTGCTCCGCTGGGACGGTCTTGCTTACGGCCACCAGACGAATTGATTGCGGGTTTCTACCGCATCCGGCGGCGGCGGTATATATGCGATTTTTAACCTGACGTAACTGATCTCTCAAAAAAACCGTTTACCTCGATCTTGTAATGCCCCGTTTATCTTAGCCCGATAATGCCTTCGTCGATCAAAAACTCGATAACTTCGCACACCGGAAGTCCAACTACATTAGTATAAGAGCCCTTGATGCTTTTGACAAGAAATGTGCCCAGTCCCTGTATAGCATATGCGCCGGCTTTATCGAAGGGTTCATTTGTGCGGATGTACCATTCGATTTCTGTGTCGGATAGATTTTTAAAGCGGACATCCGTTTTTATTACCTCCGAATGGCTTCTGTCCCTATACTTACAGCAGATACAATAGCCGGTAAAAACCTGATGGGTTTTTCCACTCAGGCGTTTGAGCATTAACCGCGCATCTGCCCGTGAATCAGGTTTGCCCAGAAGGTATCCGTCGATCATGACGATGGTGTCTGCGCCGATGACCCAGCGATCAGGATAATTTTCCGAAACCTGGCTGGCCTTGGCTTCAGCCAGAAGTTTGACGTAGGCCTCCGGTGATGACAGGGGAACCTTGCTTTCGTCGAATGTGCTCGGTATGACAGTGAAAGAAAGCCCGGCCTGTTTAAGTAGATATCGGCGACGCGGGGATTTGGAGGCAAGTATGAGCAGCGGTTCTCCGCTTGAGTTCTGCATAGCGGTGTTTTAGCAAATGAAAATGCGTTTGACAACAATCCGGGAATAAAAATAAGATGATACCCATTCCACTTCAAAAGTTGAAATACATCCAATCGGGTCAAAAGTATGAAAAAAATATGGATACTGGGAGCCGGAAAATTCGGGCAGATCGCCGTTGAGGCATTGGATCAAAAAAGTGAAGACGCAGATATTACGATCATTGAGAAAAATGAGAATGCCTGCCACCAGCTACCCGAACTTAACCACACCGTAATATGTGATGATGCGATTGATTTTCTGATGGAAAATCTAACTACCCGGGATGAGCCGGATTGGATTATCCCCGTTATTCCTATTCACGTTGCGTTTGAATGGATCAAGGCCAGGTTGCAGGCTGATTACCGGTTGCAAAAACTGACGGTACCTGACCAGCTGGAAAAGGTATTGCCGAACCCCTGCCGCGGAAATAACGGCAGACTTTATATCAGCTATGCGGATTTTCGTTGTCCGGACAATTGTCCCCAGCCTCAAAACAGGTGCACCCATACCGGTAATGCCAGGCCCACGAGTTTATATAAAAAACTCGAATCGCTCAATTCGGCTGATTTCAATTCCGTTGTCGTCAGAAGCCGGCAGCTTTCACCCGGGGTAGGGGGATATAAACCACTTGATCTTTTTGAGGCGTTGGACAGGGTGCGGGCCAGTCGAAAACCGGTTCTGCTGAGCACTGCTTGTGGCTGTCACGGGGTTATAGACGCATTTACTATAACACCCAAGAAGTGATATTTTTCGCTTGATAATCTCTGGGCCTTTTTCCTTGCAATCAACCCGGTTTTGGGTTAACTGTTTTTAGGTTATTTCATGCCTGGGTGGCGGAACTGGTAGACGCAAGGGACTTAAAATCCCTCGGGTACCTGTACCCGTGCCGGTTCAATTCCGGCCCCGGGCACCAGCAATATCAAGGGGTTAGCCATTTTAGGATTGAACCCCTTTTTTATTATAATTATGAGAATAAAAGTTAACCGTTTCATTGCTTCCAAACCCTTTGTATATCTCCTCTATCGAATCATCCGGATGTATTCCTGGACCTTTCGCCTGACGGTTGAAAATGAAAAAGCATGGCTGGATCATCTTGCGGGGGGCGGGGTGGTGTTGCTTTGCGCCTGGCATCAACAGTTTTTTTCCGCTATTCGCTATTTTCAGAAGTATAAAATTTTCAAACCCAGTCTCATGATAAGCCAGAGCAGTGATGGGGAGCTTGTTGCCGGGGTTGCCAAACTTACCGGATGGCACCCCGTGCGGGGTTCGTCATCCAGAGGTGGCAGAAAGGCTTTAGCAAATATGATTGCCAGATTAAAAGAAACCAAACTTGCAGGCCACATTTTAGACGGGCCGAGGGGGCCGGCCGGTGAAGTTAAGGCCGGTGTAATTAGCCTGGCCCATGCTGCCGATGCTGTTATTGTACCTTTTCATGTTACCGCCCAAAAGGCATGGTATTTTAATAGCTGGGATAAATTTTTAATGCCCAAGCCATTTTCCAGGGTTTCACTCCATTTCGGAAAAGCCATCAAATTTAATAAGGTAACGGATCCGGCAGGCTTTGAAGCCCAAAGAAAAGAACTTGAAGAAATTATGCTTCCCGTGTTAGTCGTTTAAAAAATTATAAAAATTTGTGGAATTTTTTCCTTGACATCCCACATTGTGGCATAATATAGGAAACATTACGGTCATTTTGACTCAATGATCGACTCACACTCCATCGCTCGTATGGGCGGGGCATATCCCCTGTGTTCCGCCCATACTTATTGGGCCCAATACATTATCCTTTCACGCCGACCTGCTGTTTTTTTCATTTACCGTTATATCATTTTTTAAATCCCATGGAAGCGGTATATCCGGTTTTATAACGATATAAATCCGAAAATACACTAATTAGTATATCAAAATACCAAAAACACTATAGAATGTGTTTTCACGTGAAACCCGAGGACATTGAAAATTCACATGCAACATCCGGCCCAATGGATTCATAGATACCATCGTCGATCTTTTTTGATCCCGACCCAGGAAAACCCGAAAAGCCATCCAATTTGCTTTAGAAAATGCAGGTTGTGCCGATACAATAGTACAATGGTCAACACTGGCGAAGTGCACATAAAGTCTGTATAAAAACATATACCAGGCCACACATACCGCTATGGAAAAAAATAATAAAAATACGGCTGAGCCTGAAATAAAGGATGATAAGACAGAGGTCCTCAAAAATGGTTCAGAGAATGAGTTAAAAACGAACGCCCCTGACCCCGATTCAGACAGGTTGACCCAAAAGGAATCAGCTGAAGCTCTCGGATCCGAGTCTGAAAAGTCAGATGCAGACGACCCTGTGGACGATAGGCCTGACTCCCAGGATGGCAGCCTCCCAAATTCTGATAAAAGCGATTCAGAAGACGTATCAACCGCGGATCCCCGGAACGATGAAAACGATGCGGAGAATGAAGAAACCGCTGCAGCCAATGAAGACGATGGGGTTGAAATCAGAGAAGTCCATGAAAAATCTAAATCAAAAATGTGGGGTCTGGTGGCAGCAGTGCTGGTACTGGCCATTATCAGTGGCGGCCTTTACTGGGGTTGGAACAGATGGAAACAACCGGACCTGC
>CAMYNZ010000072.1:6266-18701 GCA_947259865.1 uncultured Desulfobacterales bacterium
CGCTTCCGTTGCCGCTACCGTTCAACTGGATTCTGACAGTCCGTCGGCCAGGCTCAATTCCAAAATAGAAGAAATTGAAAACCTGAGAGATGAGTTACTGATAAAGCAGGGAGAAATCGCCGAGCTTAAACGCTATTATAATAAAGCCATAATACAGGTTGCTGATAGAATCCTGCAAATAAAGGATGCCCAGGGAATAGATACGATCCAGCAGGCGCTTAAAAATAAAACCGTTGCGCTTAACCTTCAGACGATCCAACGAAGAAAAGCGTATATCCAAAGCCTCGAGCACCCCGCGCGCGGACTCGATGATGGCAGCGAAGAACTGCTTTATCTTAAACGAAAAATCAAAATTTACCTCCGCCTGGATCAAATAACAAGCGGTATTGATCTTGACGGTTTGATAATGGAAAGTGAACAAATCATTAAAACTCGCCGGCTTTCACTGGCCGATCTTGCCCTTGACACGGAAACCCTAAAGCGCCAGCCTTTAGAGAAAATATGGAACCAAATTATCCAAAACGAAAAACAGTATACGTTGAACAAGATCATTCCAAACGAAGAAAAGCACCCAAACCAGGATGATGGATCCTACAGCCACAGACTCAACCGAATCATCCTGGAAGAAATATGTTCCGGGAATTACACCCGCAGAAATGAATTGACAGCACTATCGGTAAAAGCTGCCAAGTGTTTGGCCCAGGCAAACGATGGTGATTTGTTTCTTAACCGCATTTCGAACTTGAATCCGGAAGCGGCCAAACAGTTGATTCAGTGGCAGGGCAACTGGATTTGTCTCAACGGAATAAAAGAACTGGCTCCGGAAGTCGCCAAACATTTATCTCAGTGGCAGGGCAACTGGATTTCGCTCAATGGGATCGCTGAATTGTCTTTTGAATCCTCCCATTATCTGAGGCAATGGAAGGGCAAACAACTTGAACTTATGGGACTCGACCCGCAGCAGATGCAATATAACCCCCGAGTGTTGACCTTGCTATCCCAGTGGGAGAAATCCGGAGGCAAACTTTATATCCCGGAGAAGCTGAGGCAGGAGATAAAAAAATTGAAAACGCTCTGATCAGAACGGCAGCCACTAAAGATGTCTGGCACAACCGTACCAGCGGGAAAATGAATATGAGAGGCAAGCGCATGTATATTAACAAGTTAAGCCTGGGGACCATGATCCTTATATTTTTATACCATCCTGCCGGTCACTGTTTTAAAGGTGATACTCAAATATTGACTTTAAAACAGAAAATGGCAGAAATATCCGAGTTGCATGAGAAAGTATCCCAAAAAATAACCGTGATTAAACAAATGCGTCTGGAGCTGAGCGCCACCAAGCAAAAATTAATAGAGGAAATTATCAATGATACCAGGGGCCGTCAAATTTCGACCTATAATGACGCGATCCAGATCCCGCGGATTCACTATAACCTCAAACTCATTCAGAAACTGGAAGGTTACACGACGGCACTCCACCAAAAAATTGCATATCTAAAGGATGCCAATGAACAACTGGTCTTCTATTATCAGCAGATTGAAGATGATCTCAAGATCATTGAGACCTTAAAGGATATGGATGTTGAGGCGCTCATGCTGGGGATAAACCGGGCGCTGGATGCCTATGCGCCGGAGACAAAAAAACACATAATATATGCCGATCGGATCGAGTTTGACCAGCTCCAGGAGTTATGGCGCAAAATTAGGGCGGGAAGGTTGTAGAAATTGAGATTGTTATTCAGCATCAACGGGGTTTGACGATGGCGGCTCCGTCATCGTATTTTTCCGGCGTACGTTGTCCTCCAATCTAAAAAGAAACACACCCAACGCCAGTGCGGCGAGATACACCGCAAAGAAATAATAAAGCTCACCATCATGTAAACGCATCCCTAAAATCAAAAAGGAAATGGCCGCATAAATTAGAAATTTCGTTTTCATCAATCCTAATATTCCTTTCGTTGAGGGTATCTTCAGATAAAATATCGGTACAAAATTTTAAAACTTTAGCTCAAATATACTGATCGGCTAGCGCGGTATTCCCCACGTCATTATGATGGGGGCGGTAATTATTCCCTGTTTTTTCTTGTAAATAGGCCCTGAATGGGGTAAAATATGTGCGCAAAACAGGCGAGTATGACCACAACAAGATTTCATCATGAAAGGAAAGACGCCGTGAAGAAGAAGCGACTCGTGATTCTGTTATCGGTATTTACTTTATGGGTTTTTGTTTCCTGTTCAGGCTCCAAACCGAATCCGCAAGAAGTTGATGTTCTAAGTGCTTTGAAAAATATTCAGGGTGGGATTGAATCAAAAATATCTTATGATGAATTCGGAAAGTTAATAGCCGATGCTAGGACAAAGATCGATGCTTTAAAACAAATCGAGAAAAAAAATGCCTGCTTCTTCAGTGCTGCAAATAGATGCTATGCTTCATATGACATAAGCCGGAAGGCCTGGCAGCAAAAAGATGCGGCCACAGATGATAAGCGCAGGGAAGATATGGAGATAACCCTTTCGTTTTCATTGGGGTTCGCATCCGTAAGCATTGCCAAAGCCAACGAATGCTTTACACGTTAAAATCGGTGAATCTCAAAGCCTGTTGATCATTGCAGCCATATATCCGGCACCGAATCCGTTATCAATATTGACGACCGCTACGTTCGAACTGCAACTGTTTAACATGGCAAATAACGCTGTTAACCCCCCCAAACTCGCACCATAACCCACGCTGGTAGGCACTGCGATAACCGGACGACTGACAAGGCCCGCCACCACACTGGGCAGCGCCCCCTCCATTCCGGCAACCACAATCAAGACAGAGGCCTGATCAATCAACTCCTTATGGTTGAACAGGCGATGAATACCGGCAACCCCTACATCGTAGACCGATTCAACCTGATTTCCCATTACCTCCGCAGTAAGGTGGGCCTCACGGGCAACCGGTATGTCGGAAGTGCCGGCCGAAAGAACCAGGATTGTTCCCTTGCCTTTTTGAGGATAATCTTTCTTTTTGCATATGATCAACCGTGCATCCTGATGGTACTCGGCTTCCGGAAAGCGGGATGTTACCTCATCCGCCTTGAGTGGTTCAACCCGGGTCACCAGGACAATGTTTTCCTGCAAAAGCATCTTTTCCATAATACCGGTAATCTGTTCGGAGGTTTTACCCTGACCGAAAATGACCTCGGGGAACCCTTTGCGCAGCGAACGGTGGTGATCAATATGGGCATATTCAATGTCTTCGCATGAGAGGTTTTCCAAATTGGCAACCGCCTCATCAACGGATTTTTTTCCAGAGGCCACCGCCGCAAGGATGTGATGCAATGATTTTACATCCATGATCTTATCCAATCATTTTTATTCATATCGATTAGTAAATTGAGGCTTAAATGTCCTTTTCAATAATCTGGCCGGATTTTGGTTTGGCCGTTTCGGCCGGTCGCTTTCCAGCAGATCCGGAACCGGTTTTAGGCGGGGATGAAGACAGGGGCTTTTGAGGATTTTGCGGGCTCACTTTTTGCATCGAGGCGATGTTGTTCTCGAGTTTTTTTAGTTCATTGCGAATAGAACGGATCTGATTATCAAGGGTGGCCTGTATTTTTTTTAGCGTATCCCGTTGAAGCTGTTGTTTTTTCTGTAATTCCTGATCGAAAATTTTACGATCAATTTTGCTGGTCACCAGGGTTGAAATCTCAGCCCGTATTTTGATTAAATCATTGGTCGTATCCTTTATAGACGAAGCCAGATCGCCAAATTTACGGGAAACACCACTGTCAAGGGCATTAATCTGGGATGAAATTTTTTCGAGATCTTTTAAGGCCGTTGCCTGCTTTTTTTTGTCCGCTTTGGAAGCGCCCAGCTTTTTTATCTTATTTTCATTTTTATACAGCCTGAATTTCAGGGATGAGAAGTTCTTTTCAAGCGCGGCGGCCCTGTTAGCCAGCGTATTTTCAAGATCGTTATATTTGGTCGTAAGTTCATACAGCTTGGTATCCATATCCTTTGACAGACCTTGAATGGTCCTGGCGCCGGTATCCTGATTTACAAGGACTTTTGTTTTCAGATCCATATAGGCAAACGCAATCAGGCCGATTACCAGACAGGGAATCAAAATTGAGAGAATGGTAACTCGCTTGCTCAATTTTTCCATACGCAGTTCCCTGACATCATCCTGGAATACGGAATCAGGACTTTCCTCGTCAATTCGGAATTTAAAATCAGATGGTTTGTCTTCATTCATTTTTTCTTATTCCCATTCGATAGTACCGGGTGGCTTTGAACTGATATCATAGACGACCCTGTTAACCCCCCTGACCTCATTGATTATTCTGTTCGAAATTTTTGCCAAAAATTTATGGGGCAGTCTGGCCCAATCTGCCGTCATGGCATCTTTGCTGGTAACCGCCCGGATGGCCACAATATTCTCATAGGTTCTCAAATCCCCCATGACGCCGACACTTTTAATCGGTAAAAGCACAGCAAACGACTGCCATAACTTCTTATAATACCCACCATTTTTGATTTCTTCAAGTAAAAGATCATCCACATCCCGGATGATCGAAAGACGCCGGCGGGTTATCTCGCCGATGATTCGAATAGCGAGACCCGGACCGGGGAAGGGTTGTCGCCATATCAACCCTTCCGGCAAACCCAGTTCTTTGCCCAGCAACCGAACTTCGTCCTTAAACAGATATTTCAGGGGTTCGATGAGTTTTAACTTCATCTTTTTGGGCAAACCGCCGACATTGTGGTGGGATTTAATTACCGAAGTGGGGCCGCCAAAAGCGGAAACGGATTCAATCACATCGGGATAAAGAGTCCCCTGGGCTAAGAACTCGGCGCCCTGGATTTTGCGAGCCTGGGCTTCAAAAACATCCATAAAAACGTGGCCGATAATTTTGCGCTTTTTTTCAGGATCGGTAACCCCGTCCAGGGCAGCAAGAAATTTTTTGCCGGCGCTTACAAAACGAATATTGATTTTAAGGTGCTGTTTAAAAGAGGTTTTCAGATTGTTTATTTCATTTTTTCTGAGTAGACCGTTGTCGACACATATGCAGGTCAGGCTATTGCCAATGGCCTTATGGATCAGCACGGCGGTAACCGAGGAGTCCACCCCTCCGCTTAATCCAAGGATCACTTTTTGGTTGTTGGCCTGGTTTTTGATCTGATGAATCGCATCCGCAGCAAATGATTTCATCGTCCAGGAACGTTTACAGTGACATATGTCAAAAAGGAAATTACGAATTATGATCTTGCCCTGGGGCGTGTGTTTAACCTCGGGATGAAACTGTACGCCATAGAGATCTTTATTTCGATTAACCACTGCTGCTATGTTGGTGTTTGCAGTCGAGGCGGTGGTTTTAAAACCATGCGGCAGTTTTTCGATTGAATCGCCATGGCTCATCCAGCAGTTTGTCCGGGTGTTGACCCCCTTGAGCAGACCCGCGGGTTTGGCCACCCGTAACTGTGCAAACCCATATTCACGTCTTTCGGCTTTTTTAACGGTTCCGCCCAGGGCGTGGATCATAAACTGCATCCCATAGCAGATTCCCAGAACAGGTATATTTAAATCAAAAATTGCCGCATCCGTTTTCGGGCTGCCTTTTTCATAAATGCTGGCGGGGCCGCCGGATAGGATGATTCCTTCCGGCTGAAGATCTTTTACGCGGTCTGATGTTATATTTGGGGGCTCTATTTGACAGTATACCCGGTTTTCTCGAACCCGGCGCGCGATAAGCTGGTTATACTGTGTACCAAAATCGATAATCAGGATCATAGGACGCCTTACACTGCAGGTTATTCCCTATCAGTCAGGGTATGAATTGCGAAAACAGGCTGAATATGTTAAACAGCGGACCAATTGTCAACTTAAAATTCCTTATTTATGATTCCCATTTTGTTTACGGTCAATTAAGGTTTGATGATGATTAAGACGAATTTAATCATTCAAATATATGAAATCCAGACCCCCCATGAGGCTGAAAAACTGATAGAGCTTGGTGTGGATCATATCGGAAGCGTTGTCGCGTCGGAAACGCCCTGGAAAATTGCTAATATCCGGGAAACTATCAGGCTGTCAGCACCCACCCGATCCCGCAGCAGTCTTATTCTGCTTTTTAACGACCCGGAATCCGTTCTGCGGGCATTGGATTATTATCAACCCGATATTATTCATTTTTGTGAAGCATTAACGCATGGCAACGGCCGGCGGCGGGATTGCGACAGCTTGATATCGATGCAAAAAAAAGTAAAAGCGAAATTTCCTGAAATAAACATCATGCGTTCCATTCCCATACCGCCGCCCGGGTTGGCTGAATATATATCGATCAGCGAGCTGGCCCGTTTGTTTGAGCCGAGTAGTGATTATTTTTTAACCGACACCTTGCTGATCAAACCGGGAGGATCGGCAGCCCATCAACAACCCGTGAGTGGTTTTATCGGTATAACCGGTCAAACCTGTGACTGGGCGGCGGCCAGAAGTCTCGTTAAAGCAAGCACCATACCGGTAATACTGGCAGGGGGCATCGCGCCTGAAAATGTTGCTGACGGCCTTCGTAAGGTCCAACCAGCCGGGGTTGATAGCTGCACCGGCACAAATTTTTTGGATTCAGAGGGGCACGCGGTCAGATTTAAAAAAGATTTTATTAGGGTGCAACGGTTGGTTGAAAACGTGCGCCGGGTCGAGCGTATATGAAAATGATAGCCATTGAGTGGCATGCCTGAGATGAATTCGTTTCGATCGCGGCTGGAAGCCGCTCCCACAGTTTGATTATGAATATGTGTCAGCGGCTTTCAGCCGCGACCAATCGATGGCCCTGGCGAGTTGTAATCAAGGACGGGTATAAGGTGTAAAAGGAGGATTTATGTACGAAAGCGGTGATCTGAGGAAGGGTTTGAAATTGGAGATGGATGGGGAGCCATACGTTGTTGTGCAGTTCGCGTTTTCCAAACCCGGCAAGGGTCAGGCCCTTTACAAGTGCAGATTAAAAAATATGGTGACCGGGGTTCAGATCGACCGGACATTCAGATCCGGCGAAAAGTTTAACGAAACCAGCCTCGAAGAGATAGAAATGGAATTTTTGTATTCACAAGGAAGCCAGTTCTGTTTTATGAATACCTCCAGCTACGAACAGGATTATTTGTCGGAGGAGCAGATCGGCGAGTCCAAAAATTTTTTAAAAGAAAATACGGTGTGTAACATACTGCTATACCAGCAAAAACCGATTGGTATAACACTTCCCAATTTTGTTAATTTGAAGATAGACAAAGCCGATCCATGGGTCAAAGGGGATACGGCTTCCGGCGATACAAAACCGGCCACCTTAGAGACCGGTTATGTTATTCAGGTACCGCCTTTTATTGAAGAAGGCGAGATCGTGCGGGTTGACACCCGATCCGGCGAATATGTCGAGCGTGTAAAGGAGTAGTCCTGGCTAAAGCCGGAATTATTGCTGCTTCCTGAATCAGGGGCCGCAACCAAGTCAGTGTGGGTCATTTCTGCTTAAAAATAATGTCACCGAAAAAAGAGATCGCTGATTCACCGGTGTTATCGGAATCCGTCATTATCATAACCGCAGCAATCATGGGAGGGTCCTGGGAAAAGGCGGTCTTGTAATCCTCAAGGACATTTCGTTCTTCCTGCACCCAGGCGTTCAGGCGCGTTTTACCGCTTTGGACAGCAATCATTTTTACGCGCTTGGTGTATGGATTTGAAACGATTGTGCCGCGGGGCGCATTGCTGCTCCAGATATATGTAAGCGCGCCGGTGGGCGGATATTCGCCATAGAACAGACGCGCGGCTTTGTATTGGGCTTTTTCAAAAAAACCCAATTTTTTTGGATCAAATTCAAACGCAATATATACTCGCGCCGGATAGTCATCCCCCCTTTTTTTAGATACATCCCCTTTTCTAAACGTGCGGGTTACCTTCCAGCGCCAGCTGATAATAGGGTATAGATTCGGATCAATTTTAACTCTATAGATAAGCCCCGAGGCCGACGATTCGCTGACAGCCTTGACGACCACGGTATTACGGTCCTTCACCAGGCTGTATTGGGTATGACGGGGAATCTTTTTGAAAGTCAGCGGTTCCCAGCCGGCAGGAAAATCTCCACCGGCGGTGGCGGTCGAAAATTTACTGATCTGCGGCAGAGTTGCCGCCGGGATCTGTAATCCGGGAAAAATGCAGACGACAAAAAATGCGGTTGCGGCCCCAAGCCAGAGATGTGTTTTTTGTCCTTTGGTATAATTCATCGTCATCAGCACCTTCCGACAAAAGTGACCCTGACCGGCAACCTTTTTCTTTAAGCCAACGCCATCGGTATCTATTGTTCGTGAACCGCGGTGAGCGCATGTTATGCCTAGCGTTGAATTGACAGCCACAGCTCTCTTTAAATATGGGGCCGCGACACAGCCAGTGCAATAGCTAAGATTTGAATGTTAGGATTTGCGGATAAAATCGCTGAACCTTCGGTCGTACATCTTGCCGATGCCGTAGTCTCTTCGCCGCATGAATTTTTCTTTGGCCGGTCCGATGATCTGCATTTCAGGGTGATTTTTTTGAACCTTGAGAGCAATGTTCATCTCTTTTGTGCAACCGGTGCTGAAAGTTGCATCCTTGCCCACCCATTCAGGCGGCACTTTCCTTTTCAATATTTTGAATGCCTGGGCGATATCTTCATAGGTTTGAAATCGCCAGATATCGATCAAACCGCTTTTCTGGACAATTTCCCACATATACATCAGGTCATCGGCGTCCATCCCGGGTTCAAAATAATCGGAAGGGTTGATGATAAAAGTCATGGCCGACTGCTCTTTTAAATACTCAACAAAAACAGCCATAATTTCTTTTGCTGTTTTGATTTTTCCGGGAATGGATCCGATAACGCCACTGTAGAATACGATGGTCATACCCTTTTTCTTGGCAGCCGCCATATTTTCGGTGATAATTTTGGCTTTTTTTTCCAGATCCTCGTGCGAAAACTTTATCACTGCCGAATGCCTGGGCTTGAAGGCAATGTTTACGGCCTGGCGGCCGTTTTCGGAGATATTGAAAATATCCTGGGTGAACTGAAAATGCGTGTCGAAAAAACGACGCTTTTGAACGTGACCTCGCGATATAATCCCGTCAACTTCCTTGAACATCCTGGCAAAGGTCGTTGAGGCCAGGAGCAGGTTAAGATTTTCACGAGTTCCGTCGGAAATGGCGAGCATGCTATAGTTGCTTTTCAGGGTTCTTACCAGCTCGTTTTTACTTAGGTTTTCGTCTTCGATACATAAAGATCCTTCGAGTTCGCGTTTCAGGGTTTCATCTTCCTGGGCATCATAGAAATCAACTTTGGTAAATAAAGGGCCATCTTTGAAGGCGATAATCACTTTATGTCCCAACTTTGTCAGATACTTGATGATGGCAAAATCCATCATGACTTCGCCGGACTCGTTGGCCAGCCATAGAATCCTTTTGCGCCGGTTTTCAACGCCAGAGGCATCATTAAGCCCCAGGAAATCAATCAGGGGCTTAACACCGTTTCCCGTCAGATTTTTTTTGAAAATCTTGCGATAATCTTCTAACTGGTATTTTGCTGCCCTGTCGGTTTCCCACAGTGTGTTTTCAACCGATAAAGAGAACAGTCGCTCTATGACAATCTGATCGGTACGTCCGCGTATGGCAGCCAGACTGCTGGGCGTATCTTTGAGAGCCTGGGGATCGATATAATTCAGTGCTTCCTGGAGCGTTTTAGATTTCAGGACGTTATAGACGCGATAATTGCGCAAGGCTTTCTCGTGCATGTACGGATCTTCGATCTGCGTTCGATTCAAGAAGATTCGAATAAGTCGTTTTTCGACACGGGAAGGGATCATTATCTGATCTCTGGTTTCGTGTTCGTATTTTATCCTTATCAGCGATTCGAGGTATTGACTCTCGGTTTGATCCTCGATTTTATCGGCAATCAACGCCATAACCCGTTTTAAAACGTCCCGGTATTTATTTTGCAGAAATCGGGAGTTATCCCGGCGCATAATGGCTTCAAACATTCGATTAGAGCAGGGGTAGTAGCGTTCATCTTCATCCAGATAAACCATGAAACGCACTTGCTCCGGCGGAGCGGCACGAACAGGATGGGTAATGGGATCAAGATGATTTTCGATATAAAATGCCGTAAACCAGGCATCTTTTTCGGGACTGGCACCCGGTGTGTAGGCTTTCGAATGCTCCATGGGTTCCGATGGTTGTATCATAAGCCTTTAAACCTCTTGTTGGGTTATAAAAACAAAAACGATGAGAAAACGACACTGTACCCTTGCATATCTGCTCTGATATTACAGATGCCCCAGTATTTGTAAAAGCTCAGTCACGATCAGATCGGGGGATACGTTTTTACAGCGGGGATCAGTTTGTCTCAGGCGCAAAGATCTGGCATCACCGGCAAAAAGGGCCGTCTTAAATCCGACCGCATGGGCAGGGTAGATGTCGTTTAACATGTCATTGCCCAGGTAAAGCACTTCGTTTTCCGGGATGCGTTTTTTTTTCAGCTGATCGACCGCCAGGCGAAAAAGAGCCAGAGACGGTTTGGCCTGCCGGTGCTGATAGGAGTAAATCGTCAACGCCGGATCAAAGCCCAAATTCGTCAAGCTGCAATCTAAAAACCACTCCATGAGCAAGGGTGTATAAAACTGGGCGTTGGAGATGATGCCCAATGGAAGCTGTTTTTGTCTGCAGGCCGATAGCATTTTATTTAGATGGGGCATGGGATAGACTGGATTTGCAATCATTTCGAATTCGATTGCAAATGCCTTGGCCCGATCTAATTTTTTTATTTTCAAAACCTGCTGCCATATGTGTTCTATTCTGATCTCGGGATGGTCAATTCCGGCTTTTCTTAAGTTTTGATGTTCTTTTTCGATGGCAGCAAAGAACTCATTTAAAAGGGATGCCGGCGTGCGTGAAATTCCGAATTTTCGTAATAATGGTTCCAGCTTCCAGGTGTTGGCCGATTCTTTTGCGGCTATCCCGATGTCACCGGAAGCACTGATAAGCAAAGTGCCATAGACATCGAACAGCACCCCCGCTATTTTGTGATTGACTGTTCCGCCGGGTTGGATGTTTGTCGGCTGCGGCATCAGTGGCCTTACAGTGTTCAGGAATTCTTCCTTAGTCAACATATTTTCCCCACTTGAGCAGGCTGAATTCATTCAGGTTTAAAAAATGAGACAAAAGTGTTGATTTATTCAGGCACTGTTTGACGGAAACTTTGGCCACCCGGTTGTAGGTTTCCAGCAATCTTTCCCGATACAGGCCAGGGTTGTAATTTTTCTTCACCGCCAGCCGGTTATGCTTGATTAGCAATTCCGGATTGGCCACCTGACCGGGTGCGGAAAGAAATGGATTTAGCCCGGTGAGGGTTTGCGGGGCGTTTTTATGGGATAATATGTATACTATAATTTTTTTCTGAAATGCCTCGTCCAGCAGGCCGAAATCAATCGTGCCGTCATTCGTAATCATTGAAAAGGCGGTTTGTATTTGTCTGGAATCCATCGGATATTCGAAAAGGTTACAATTATTAAGGATACAGGCTTGCCATTTTGATAAAAAATCTTCGGGTCCCACCCAATCGATGGGGATCCGAAGCTTGTCATACATATGTTCCAAGCCAACGCCATTTCTTTCAAAATCGACGCAGATGCGGGCAAGTCGGCGGCCCCAGACGATTTTGTTGGCCAACCATGGCTCTATGAAGGAGAACCCGAAACCTTCTGTAATGCTGGTGGTGATAAGAAACTGGGATGTTTGAACGAGGTCTGGAAAATCATGCCCCAACCCGGCATCAAATTCAACGTTAAGCCCATATTCTTTCACAAAAGATTTCCAGCCATTGTAACTGTCGATATCGACAGCACTGTTTGGCGGAAGGGTAATGGCCAGGGATACTGCTTTTTGAAAAAACAGGGACAAAAGGATGGCCTCACCGATATTTTTTCTTCGAATGGCCCGGATGGGATAAAGCACACGGGGCTGAACGGGTCGATCCGGAGTTTGGAGATCAACGTCTTTTACGATATTGAATATCTTGTGTAATCCGTCGGTTTTCAGACCTGCTTTTAATAACAATTCAAAATCGTGGGTATTGATAACTCCATAATGGCAATCGGATGGGTATTCATCTGAATAATAGGATAGGGGACGGCCGTCTTCTGCAAAATCATGGATCTGCAGAAATAGCCTCACATTGTATCGCTGCAAGCATTTTAGAATTGATAAGAAGTGTTTATTTTTGGCAAGCGTAGGGTTGTGAACGTGCATGACACTGCACGGTCCGCCGAATTTTGAAGCAATGGCTTTGATGATGGCGGCGGCAATATTTTCCGGCGCCGGTGGATTCGGACAACTTGCATCATAGCCGAGTCCGTCAATCGTTATTGTGTCGGCCGGAA
>CAMYNZ010000073.1 GCA_947259865.1 uncultured Desulfobacterales bacterium
AATTGGTTGAGGCCACCGGCGTCCCCAAATCGACGATTCTGCATTATTTAAACCAGGGCCTTTTGCTCGAACCGATGAAAACCAGTCCGAACATGGCTTACTATGATCCTGGCTGCGTCGATCGCATTCGATACATTCAGCACCTGCAGCAAAGCCACCGTTTATCGTTGTCCGAGATCAAGCAGATGTTAGCAAAGAAAGGGGATCATTCGGACTTTTCAATTTTTAATGAATTGGCCACGATTATATTCGGCCGGCCCCAGCAGGAGGGGCATCTCAATGCGGTCGATTTTTGTTTGGCCACAGGGTTAACCCGGGACCAGTTGAAAGAACTGTTACGGGTCAGGCTGCTTTTGCCCGTGGCAGAAGAGAGCTACGACCCGGAGGACGTCAGCATGGGAAAAATGTATGCCCGGGGATTTGAGTTTGGCGTTCAAATCCGGGACATGGCACCCTATGTGGCGCTGTTTGAAAAGATCGTAGATCATGAAATGGCGTTTCGGCGACGTCTTACGCATCACCTGCCCTATAGTGAAGATGCAGCCGTTACCATCGAACTGGTCAAATTTGCGCGGATGGGCCGCGCCTATGTTTCTGAGCGTCTGTTTCAGCAACGGGTGGCCGCCATGAAAGACCTCAAGGAAGAGGAGGAAAACTAATGTCAAACCGAATAACGATCAGGCGTTTGTCAAAAATAATCCAATAACCCATTCCCAAACGGAGGAACCCAAAATGTCGGAAAACCCAACCATTGTCGCTGTAAACGGCTCACCCCACGCCGGCATGGGCAATACAACCATGATGATCGAAATGCTGCGCAAACCGTTGGCAGAAGAGGGATTTAATCTTGAAATGATCTATCTTTCCGAAAAGGAGATCAATTACTGTTACGGCTGCGGTTTTTGCATGGAAAAAGGCAAATGTTGGATCGAAGATGACCACCGATCCATCGTAAATAAACTGCTTTCCGCCGATGGTATTGTATTGGGATCGCCGGTATATGTCTTACATGTGACCGGCCAAATGAAAACATTTCTGGATCGCAGCCTGGCCTATGGACATAAACCCAGACCCACCTGGAAGCCCGGGCTGGCAGTATGCGTATCAGCCGGTCTGGGTGAAACCCAAACGGCTGAGTATCTGGCCGGCGTTCATCGAGTGTATGGTGCTTTTGCGGTTGGAAGATTCACGGCTATGGCTGTCGGTCCCGGCAATTTCGTGGGGCTTGAAGCGGTAAAAACCCGGGCAAATGATTTGGCACATAATTTAGCCCGGGCCATAAAAGAAAAGCACCGCTATCCGGCCACGGATATGGATCTGCGTTTCTACCAGTTCATGGGTAACCTCGTAGGGAAATATAAAGACAGCGTCATGAAACATGATTACAAACACTGGCAGGCGCACGGTCTTTATGACGGTTTCGAAAGTTACATTCAACAAACCACAACAAATCCGCAGTACAATCCCCAGGCCAGAGATGCCTGGATCAAGGAATTAATTGCATCCCATAAAAATAAAAAGAATGTTGAACCCATGGCTACCCCTGCACAGCCAGATGACCCGGAAGGCCGGACGGCCAAAAACTGTGCCGAGCTGTTGCAAATGATGCCGTTGGGATTCAATGCGGCAGAATCCAATGGTCTGGAGGCTATCTATCAGTTTGAGGTCAGCGGCGAAGAAAGCTTCACCGCCCATCTTAAAATCAGCGGGCGCGCCTGCACCTATCATAATGGTCCGGCAACCAGTCCCTCTGTAACCATTATGACTCCGGCCAAAGTCTGGCTGGCGATAGCAAACGGTGAGTTAGATGGCCAGCAGGCGTTTATGAACGGCCAATATAAGGTGGAAGGCGATCTCAACCTGTTATTGAAGCTAAAGTCACTGTTTTCAGACTAGAACCTGATCCGGTTTGGGGTCGTATATTCGATTATAACATTTTATCATTACCCGCATTTTACCTGTACAGCGCATGGGCAACCGTGGCGCAATTCAATCTTCAGTTGTGCTTTGCTAAATAGCACGGCATCCTGCGCGCAAAATCGATAGTGTTTTCTTGGCTGGTTTTCGGTGATTCTTGCGTTTCAACTGCGCCTTGGCAGGCACCTTCCTGATTAAATTATGAAAAACGTAAGATCAGTGCTGTTTCAAGCCAAAAACAACAGTATCTGAAAGGTTTCCAGAGATCATACGGCGGCGTCAATCTTTGATCCCATGTAACAAATTTTTTATTTTTTTTGGATTTTTTAGTTCACCGCCCGTTTCAATGTATTATATTATGGTACGCAGTTGAGCCTATATTTTGCACTACTTGTGTATTATTTCTATGACACTTGACTATTGTAAAAACTGATAAACCTCGCTACCCTATTGTTTAAATCAAAGGGAGGATAGATCATGGAGCCGAGTAAAATTTTAAAGGGCAAAAAAATTCTTATCGTAGACGATGAACCGGATGTTCTTGAAATTTTGATTGAGCTATTGGATATGTGCCGGATTGATACGGCTTCCTCGTTCGAAGACGGAAAAAAACTCCTTGAAAATGAGACTTACGATATCGCAATCCTGGATATAATGGGCGTACAAGGATTTGACCTCCTCAGGATTGCCAATGCACAAAAAATACCCGCTCTGATGCTTACGGCTCACGGTTTATCCGAAGAGAGTCTCAAAAAGTCTGCCAAAGAGGGGGCTTTATACTACGCCCCTAAAGAGAAAATGAATGAAATCGATCTATTTGTTGCAGACGTGCTCGATGCCATTAACAACAAAAAAAACCCCTGGGCTAAATGGTTCGATAGGCTGGCGGGGTTTTACGACAGCAGATTTCACGGTCCTGACTGGAGAGAGCAGGAGCGGGAGTTTTGGAAAGAAAAACTAAAGAAGTACCCGGAGCTTTGATGCCGGTTAGAAGTGGTAATTTCTCCATTGAATCTAGCAGTCTGTCGGAGAACCTCGTTTGTTGGGTTATCGACAGACTGCTAGATGCTTTTTCTTTTAGGAAAGACACTACCAAACCCGCCTTTAAAAAAATGTCATAAAGACCTTCCTGTTATATTCCATGTAATTTCGAATTCTTAACAGACTACCAATATTTGTATTACAAATAATTTGCACTGCATTACTTTATATTTCAGACATTTTTATGTATAATTTAGATTACTTATGTTTTTCCTCGAAACCAGTGCTAAAAAAATCGCCTTTGGGTGTCAACCAATCTGCTACTTGACCGTTATACAAAGTAGAGGCCTCAGTTATTATGGTTTAAAGGAGGTAACACCCATGAAAAAATTGGCTATTACATTGAGTTGCGCTATCGCGTTTTACGGAATGCTGTTTTTGCAACCCGGACTGGCAGACGAGAATACGCAATGGCGTGAAAATCAAAATGATCCCCGGCCCGAGCGTATCCAGGAGCGTCAGCAAATGCGACAGCGATGGCAGAATATGACCCCGGAGCAGCGCCAGCAGATGCGTCAGCGGCAGGCGCGACAGCGATGGCAGAACATGTCACCGGGGGATAGATTGGACAGAAAAGGCGATCGGATCGATAGAAGATTGGACCGACGCGGTGACCGCGCGAACGCCCGCTGGGATCGACGAGGCGACCGCGTCGATGCCCGGCTGGACCGAAAAGGGGATCGCATCGACGAGCGCCTGGACCACAAAGGTGATCGCATCGAAAACAGATACGATCGTCGGGCGGATAAGGCCCGTGAGCAAGGACGTGATGGCCTGGCCGACCGTCTTGAAAACAAAGGAGACCGGATCGATAACCGCCTCGACCGACGGGGAGATCACGTCGACCATCGGCTCGATATGCGAGGGGATCGGATTGATGGTCGCATGGATCACCGCGGTGATCGCATTGATCGCCGGCTCGACCGACGTGGCGATAACATTAACAACCGGCTGGACCGACGCGGCAATCGCCTTGACAGGAGGATGAACCATGGCGGTCAACGTAGTCAAACACGCCACCAACGCGGGCCGAGCCGCAGACGTTAGATCGGAGGCGGCCTGCGCTCAACATTGGACATTCCGGACGGATATCGAGCGGCGGGTTGAAGGAATTTTATGCAGGATAACAGCCGAGCAATGGATGGTTTCTTGGCCTCTGTTGAACGACGAGCCTTCCGCATGGCGCAGATTGCAACAAAAAATTCCGAAGACGCGCTCGATATCGTCCAGGATGCCATGTTATGTCTGGTCAGGCGTTATGGGAATAAACCGGAAGCAGAGTGGAAACCGCTGTTTTACCGTATTCTGGTAAGCCGGATCCGAGATTGGTACCGCCGCCAGAAAATACGCAGCCGCTGGCGTACCTGGCTGCATTTCACCCGCAAACAAGAAGAATCCCGGAGCGCTGATCCTATTGAATTGCTGCCGGATCCGGCGGGTCAGAATCCTTGCGAACAGATCATTATGGGACAATCGGTGGCGGCGTTGGATGCCGCCCTGCAAACTTTGCCGCAACGTCAGCTACAGGCCTTTTTATTACGAGTCTGGGAAGGGTTGAGCGTGCGCCAGGCTGCAGCGGTAATGCGGTGCTCACAAGGCAGTGTCAAGACCCACTATGCCCGAGCACTCCTGAAGCTGCGTGAATTGCTGGAGGAATATCGGCCATGACACACAAAAATCAAGACAAAGAACTGGTTGGAAAGGTCAGACAAGCGCTGGACGAAAGCATCCAAAACATGGATGCCCGGATACTATCGCGGCTGAATCAGGCCCGCCAAAAAGCGCTGGCGCAAACCAAGCCGGGCTGGCGCGAGCGTCTGCAATTCAACAGGTTTCCACTGGCAGGCGGGGTTGCAGCCGCTATGGCACTGATTATCGTCTTCTTTCATTTTACAAACCCTTCGGAGCTAAAAACCTACAGTGGTATTGAAGATGTTGAAATTCTTGCAACCGGCGACAGCCCTGAGTTTTTTTCTGAACTTGATTTTTACACCTGGCTGGCTGAGGAAATGGATAATGCCGGCTAGAACCATTGCTGTGGCGATTATTGTGTGTCTATTAAGTGCACCGGTATGTGCGGACGATACGGATGACCGCAGGCCGACCGACTCGCAGCACACCCGAAAAAAGGCCCAGGAACCCTCGATGCGGGAGTTGCTGGAGTTTCTGGGGCAATGGGAAACGGATGACGGTCATTGGATCGACCCAACCGATACAGACTGGCTCATCACACCGAATCAGGAATCGAACAATGAAGACTAGAACATACCAAATTTTCCTATTAACGCTGGTATTCATGCTCGGGCTGCTGGCAGGGCCTTTTGAATTGAATGCCGAGCAAGGCAGTATCGCCTGGGAGCAACTCGACCCCGATGAACAAAGAATTCTTCAATCTTTTTCAGAACGGTGGGATAGGTTGCCGCCCGGACAGCAGCAGCGACTCAGAAAGGGCGCCCGGCGCTGGGCAACCCTGACGCCGGAGCAACGCGATCGCGTAAAAGAAAGGTTGAAACGCTGGCAGCAAATGACACCCGATCAGCGTGAAAGAGCACGGCAACGCTTTGATCGGTTCCGCAGCCTCCCACCCCAAGAACAACAACGGTTGCGTAAAACACAGCGCTGGTTTCGAAATCTGTCGCCCGAACGGAGGCAGGAGTTGAGGAAGCGCTGGCGCAATCTGACACCGGAACAGCGGCAACAGCTGCAACGACGCTGGCAACAATCCAGGCCTCAAAACCGCCAGGACCTGTCCCCGCAGCAACGCCAACAAATGCGGGAACGTTTACAAAATATGACGCCCGAGCAAAAACGAAAACTCCGTGAACGCTGGCAAAATATGACTCCTGAACAGCGACAGCAAATTCGTCAGCGCCGGCAGAACATGTCCCCGGAACAGCGACAGCAGATGCGACAACACTGGCAGAACATGTCGCCCGAAGAAAGGTCAGCCAGGCGCGATAAAATGCGCAGTAGGTCGAGGAATAACGGCGAAACGTTTGGTGGTAAAAACCGTAAGCGCTGAATACATAAAGGTATCTGAAGGGCTGATGTAAACAAACTAATTAAGTCAAGGGTCGGGGAGCTTTTTGACGAAGTCGCTGCATGCATCATCAGCGACTGCATCGTGCAAACTCATGCATAAGGGGTCGTAGCCAAAGAACAGCGCTTAGACATTAAAACAATAGGTAAGGGGTAATATCAACATCGTGCCCCCAAGACACCTTTGGGTTACCGCCTGTTCTTTGGCAACGCTCCCTAATGCCTTCAGACAGTGCACGATTTCGCTGCTGATAATTAAGTATCAGTCAACTGCAATTTCCAGGGGGTGCCGAACCACCATACCGGTTCCTTCTTTCAAATGGATACTGCAGACACTGCTCTCTGTTACAATGGCCTCCACGCCGGACTCTTTGAAAGCCTGGAACAACGGTTCACCCACTGCCCGGGAAAGCTCGTAACCCAAAAAACCTGCCTTGAGTCCAAAAGTCCCTGCCATCCCGCAGCA
This sequence comes from uncultured Desulfobacterales bacterium, assembly GCA_947259865.1. The sequence continues at coordinate 6,464 of CAMYNZ010000073.1, forward strand.
GGTACCTGTTTCGATTACCGCCACTTCGGCGCCTCTCTGTTTCAGATACGCCAGCGCGTGGGTACCGGCCCCCAGTGCACGCTGGTGACAGGGAATATGGAAACCCAACCGACGCCCGCTAAGCGAAACCAATGTCTGGCGGGGTGTCTCACCCTCAAGCATTTGCAGATACTCAAAGAATTCGTACGTTCGGTTGGCCACATCATGGGCGTCCTGGCGATCGTTCAGCAACTTGGGATATGAAAACTTGAGCGCGTAAACCGCCGTCGGCTCTGTCGCTACAATATCGTATCCCTGGCTCGCATAGACGACCAGATTGCGAACATTTTCATCTGCTGCCCGCCGCGCCCGTTTCAGATCACCATATCCGATGTAGGGATACCCACTGCCCCTCTGGGTTGGCATAACCACGTTGCAACCCCGCGCTTCCAGATGCTGGACAGCTGCCAATCCCAATTCGGGTGCGTTATAATTTGCGTACACGTCGGCAAAAAAGGCTACCCGGTGAACCGGATCGGATACCGGAGATGGGCCTCTTTTCTTAATGCGCTTGGCCAGCGTTTTGCGACTGAAGGGCGGCAGCACCCGGCGACGGTCGATGCCGACGATCTTTTCCATGCCTCCCCTGAGAATTCGGCTTTTCAGAAACCAGTTGGATATCGGTGCAAAGGCACTGCCGAATTTCGCCATGGTCTCGGCAGCCATCAGCGCCCGGTCAACTCTCAGATGCGGGTGCTGCACGCTGTGCCGGTCCTTCACAGCCGCAATCATCATGGGAATATCGATCTCTGCCGGGCAGATCTCTTTGCACAGCCCGCATGATACACACAGGGGCGCAAATTCCCCGGCTTTTTCCAGCCCGTGCACTGCAGCTGTCCAGGGGATTCCGATCGGCCCGGGGTATATATAGCCAAAGGTATGCCCCCCGACAACCCCATACGTGGGACAGATATTCATACAGGCTGCGCAACGGATACAATTCAAAGCGTCTTGAAGCAAGGGATCCTCCCGCATCCGGGTGCGGCCGTTGTCGAGCACGATAATGTGGGATTCCCGACGGCGATTTTCCCCGCCCTCTCCCAGCGGCGATCTCCCCGCCATCAGGGTTTCATAAGTGGTCAGATGCTGTCCCACGGCACTGATCGGATGGGCCAGCATCATCTGCAACGCGTCCTCCACCGTCTCCACAATTTTTTCCCGGCCCATAATACAGATGTGAACATCGGGGATACTGGATACCAGTCGGGCATTGCCCTCATTGGTTTCAATCACGATGGCACCGATCTCTGCAATCCCTACATTGGCACCGGTCATACCGATATCGGCATTCAGAAATATAGGGCGCATATATCGGCGAACAACCTTCATAATGGCGTCCGCATCGGCGAGGACCTCCTCACCCGTGACATCCCGGAAGATATCGGCCACTTCAGATACCGTTTTGTGCACCGCCGGGAAGACGAGGTGAAACGGTTTCTCACCAACCAGTTGGATGATCAGTTCTCCTAAATCGGTCTCGACCACCTCCAGCCCGGCTTCTTCCAGCGGTTGGTTGATCTCAATTTCTTCGCTGGTCAGCGATTTTGACTTGGCCACAATCCTGGCCTCACGCTCACGGGCAATTTCGAGGATATAGGCGATAGCCTCGGCCCCATCTTTGGCCAGCAAAACCGAAGTGCCCCGTTCACGAACCTTCTCGGCAAAGCGATCCACCAATTCATCCTGGCGTGCCAGGCAACGCAGCTTGGTTTCCCGCACTTTCTTTCGGAAATCCTCTCCGCCGGGCAGGAGGCCAACTGCCGCGTTTCGGCTGTCCCGCCCACGTTTCATAGACTGGTAAAGCGCGGTGCGCTTGGATTTTTCTTTAATGGCCGTTTCGATCTTTTGATAAAGGTCTAAATAGCGTTGATCTGTCATTGATCATGTCCTTTTGTCTGAAACCGTTTCCAGAACCCATCTCAAAAATGCGTCTAGGGGTCCAGTGCTGCATTGCCCCGCAGACGGGACTCAGCATCTGTTAATAATAAGGTATATCGCGACACATCCTGGTTGGCGGGACCACGCTTTTCCGCCTGTCCGGCCATATATGTTTGAGCGACGACGGACTCTCCCGCGCTTTACCCGCCAAAGAACTCTGGCGGGTTAACCCGCCGTTATTGTGGCGGGCTTGCCCTGAACCACAATCCACTATTTTTGAATTAGGTTCTAGTGATTGGAGGTTATAATCACCGCATGGGTTTCGGCGGGTCCGTGAACGCCGAGGGTCAACCGCATCTCGATATCACCGGTGCGGCTGGGGCCGGAAATAAAAGACACGTTCGCATTCCGGGGATTTTGGACATAAAAATTGCGAATGCGTGAGGCGGCTTGCTCAAGGGTTTCCAGCAGATCCGCTGTTCTAAATACGCCAACGTGCACCCTGGGCAGGGCCGAGACCAGGCGAACGGCATCATCTGTCGTAAACTCCACCAGGGAACCGGTCTCGGCAATAGCAAACGCCGCCCAGGTAACCCCTGCCTGGACGGAATCAAGTGCCTGGGGCAATTCGCTGCTGTCAAAGGGCCGCATCAGCACATCCAGGCCGGACTGTTCACACCGCTGTAACAGGGGATGCAGGAAATCTTGCGGCAGATCACCCAACGCCACCCGTTGGGCCGGGGCCTCCCTCAGGATGGAAAAGACCTTATCGGCAGCTTCGGTTGCGCTGGTTACCAGGTGAACATTGCCCGCAAGCGTTTCATGTTTTTGTTTAAACTCCTGCACGAGATTTTCATTCATATCTCTTCATTCCCTTCAAAATAGTATTGAGCCCTTACAATTATCTAGGATTTAATAGTAATGCGCAACTCAAACGGACGCAAGATATTAATAGAAATGTATAGGGGGCAGCACGCATACGTGTTTATTTGTAAAAAAATCCGCGCTCGATTGTCGGGTAAGTAGATAAAAGGGTTCAAATTTGTAATATAATGTAGTACTTGCACAAAAATCAAGGTTGACAATCAATCCTGTTTTCGATAAGATTTAAGGATTCAGTCCTTTCTTAAATTGACCTCTCCAGATGCTGGGTTGCATCAAGAACAATATACAATTTAATAAAAGCGATTTCTTTTAAATATGACGTTGCAGGAAGGTGTAATGTAAACCTCTATCCTTCAATCATTGGCAGATTGCTGCCGGCATGGGTGACCCCATGTCAAAAAGAGGCCATTATGAACAAAACATCTTATTTGTTTATAGTTAGTCTTTGCCTGGCACTCACTTCACTTATATCATTTTCAGGCTGTTCAAACGACAGCGGCGATACCGTCGATCCGCCCACCATAAATCCGGCCCAGAGCCTTATTACTTTTCGTATCACCGGCCAGAGTGATGTAAATTTTACCCACCAGTCACACGCCGATTATTACGGCAACACCTGCATGGTATGTCATATGCACACCGATGTCAGAGATGACACCATCTGGTCGTGCAGCGAATGTCACGACAACAATGACGCCGACGGGCTTTGCGTGGATGACGCCTGGGGGCACAATTGCATGTATGTTCAATGCGGAGACTGCCACTCACAACAAACGCCGAATCCTACTCCCAACTGTGCCGACTGTCACGATGGTGCAATTTTACCGCCGCCGCCGGGTGGCCAAACGTTTACGATTTATGGCTCGATCGACGCCTCAACCCAGGTTGATCACTACTATTTCCAACTGAGCGTCCTGAGCGATGTGACCGTAGACGTCGCGTCCTATGAGGAAACGGCTTCTGCCTTTGGTCATGGGGGGTCAGACCTCACTTTACCAATTCCCAATAACCCCAACGGTGCCAACAATGACAAACTCCTGGGCAACATTTATCTGTTTACGGCCGGGGGTGCGCTTATGGGTTCCGTGGATGGCCAGACGACGTGCGTTTGTTCCGGTTGTCATTTTGGGGGTTTCAAAGACAATCCAGGACCCGGCTGGCCGGGATGCGATGCATCCGGCATCATCGGCACCTATGGAATTAACAACCCAACGCTTACTGTAACCGATTTGGCGGCCGGCGATTATTTTGTAGCCATCGGTGCGCAATATATGAGCGCTGCCGAAGCCCAAAGCGCGAATAACAATAGCGGAGACGAAACCGGTTGGAGTGGCGTTGCGAATAATTATTACAAGCTGATCGTTACGGTAACCCCGAAATAATAGGCAGCACTTTCTCGGGTACCGCTATGTTTCAAGCCGGCAAAGAGGAGTCGTATTGAACTATCGCTTATGGATATTGGTGCTGATCGCTGTATACTGTCTAACCGGCTGTGCTGCTGGTGGCCCGACCGGTCCCTCCGCAAAAACAGTTTTGCGAAAGATACCCCGCGAAGAACGCGTCCCCCTGATGGTCTTGAACTTCAAAAACACTACCCTAAAAGACATTGCCAATCAATATCAACCCTGGGAGTTTGGAATCCCTTCCATGATAATGACCGACCTCGAGACCATAGGGCTTTTCAACATCTTGAGCTGGGAAAGAATGAAGGATATTTCCGAGCAGTTAAAATTTCAATACGAGGGGATGGTCGATGAAGATCAAGCCGTGGAAGTCGGCAGGCTTGCGGCAGCCCGATATATTATGACGGGTAATTTTATGATAATGGGTCAAACGCTGCGAATTGAGGCCAAAGTAACTTCGGTGGAGTCGGGCATTCAATTGGGCGCCTCTGCGGTGACGGGCAGGATAGATCAATTCTTTGAGTTAGAAAAAAAGCTGGTAACGACAATGACGTCATATCTCGGTGCTGTACTCACAGCCGATGAGAAGGCCCGGCTTGCGCAGAATGTTGAGACCGTGTCAATTGATGCATCGCTTAATAACTATGCGGGTGAAGTTGCGCTGATAAAGGCCGATCAATTCAAAGTCCAGGGCCGGAAAGATCTCGCAAAGAAACTGATTGAGCAGGCACGCACAAAATTCGAAAAAGCATTGGAACAAGACCCGGGTTACCGGCGGGCCCAAAAAAACCTAACTCGTCTGGCGATGGCCGTTCCCATGACTCTGTAACCGCGGTAAGAAAAATCCTGATGTACGTTTTACATCGAACGGGACCAAACATGACACTGAATTCAATAATGCGCAACATGACAGGCGTTATGGTGGGAATGGTGCTGATATGGGCGTTACTCCTGTGGCCGGCAACCGCTGCGGCGGGGACGTATTTTCTCGGGGTTAAGGGCTGGTATGCAACCTGGGATTCGGGGATACTGGATTGGCTTGAGGAAGATATCGCAACAACCTTTGCAGAAAACAGATTGGTATTTGATGCCGACCGGGACCCCGGGGACGGATATCTGGTCGGTCCGTTGCTGGGGTATCAGACCGACGATGGAAGGTGGTCGTTTAGTTTGGCCGTGATGGTCTTCAGCGATTTTGACCAGGATTGGAGTGGAAATGCGGGGACCATGATGCTAACCGGTGATGCAGACCTGGAACGGCATGACATTGATGTTGCGGTCAATTACACCCTGTCAAAGTACTACAAATTCTACGCTGGTTATAAATATCAGGATTCGGAATTGGATTTTACCCTAACGTTTACCCCACCCCTGGGAATGCAGCAGACGGATGTCTTCAAGGTAGATTTTAAAGCCCATATCCCGACAGTCGGAATCGCTGGGGTTTATCCTCTTAACGACAAACTGGTCATCGGCGGGCAGGCAGGTTTATTATATGTCATCATGGATATGAAAATAAAGAATCCCGGTGGTGATAAAGATAACATCTGGCCGCATCCCGGGTTAGGGTTCAATACCGAAGCCAATATTACCTGTATGCCGTGGCAGGATCTCATATTTCAACTGGGCTATCGCTACCAGGTGTTTACCATCGAAGCCAGGGGACCCGGCAGAGAAAATAGGGTAAAATCATATGATATCACTTACGGTCCCACCTTTTCAGTCGTGTTAACATTTTAATAGTCAGATCAAAAAATTAAGCACCCGCCATTCAGGTTACCACATCCATCGCCGGCAGCAGAGATATGGCTGAAAAAATAATGTTGACACCCCATCCGGCGATTATCTATAGATTAAGGATGTCTAGCGGGAAAAAATTGCTTCCGCATTCTGCTGCAATTCTTGAACCGGTCCTTCATCGTTATTTCCCGTTTTGTTCGTTCTAAAATTAAAGCCCCGTCAAATTTCCCACATCGAGGAGAAGGACAACCCATGAAGCCCTTGGATCAGGAATTTGAAGTATCATTGGAATGCAAGCAAAACCAGGCAGCCAATGTAGCGGGCGCCCAGGATACGCGCATGGCTAAAAAAAGTACACAAAAAACGAAATCGAAAAAATTCAATATCGATTCGCCGGATGCCCTCATCAATCGGGAGCTCAGTTGGCTCAGCTTTGCACGCCGCGTACTTGCCCTGGCACAGGACCCCACTTTGCCCTTGCTGGAGCGTGTCAAGTTTGCAGGTATCATGGGTATGCTGTATGACGAATTCGCCATGAAGCGTATCGGGGGCCTCAAGCGAAGGATAGAAAAAGGCAAAACCAAAAAGAAAGTGACCCACGGTGGACTGACCCCGGAAGAGGAATTACAGGCCTGCAGAAAGGAGTTGCACGCACAGGCCCGCCTCGTTTCACGGTTATTGAGTGATGAGCTTCGCCCCGCTTTGAAAGCGGCCGGGATTCCAATTTTGGATTACAAGGATCTGAAAAAACAACAGCGCAAATATGTGCAGCGCTATTTTCATAAATCGGTGGAACCGATTCTGACACCCCTTGCCGTTGATGCGTCGCACCCCTTTCCCTTCATCAGCAACCTCGGACTGAACCTCGCGGTACTGGTGACCGAAACCAAGAAGAAACGCAACCGTTTCGTGCGAATCAAAGTACCGGCAAATAGACCGCGTTGGGTGCCGTTACCCGACGGTACCGGTTCTGTGCCTCTGGAGCAGGTAATCGCGTCCAACCTTAAGCGGCTTTTTCCTTCGGCGGTTGGTCTAAAGTGCTATTTCTTCCGCGTAACACGCGGTGCCAAAGATGACCCCTGGGAACGGGTCTGCCAGGAAGACGATGAACCCGAGTTTGCACCGGGTAGTATCATCGGCATGGTGACCAATGAGCTGACAGCCCGAAGGTTTGCCGGTGTGACGCGTTTCCAGGTTAACGTGGAAATGCCGAAAATACTGCGGCGCTGGATTGCCGGTCAACTCGATGCTGATCCGAAAGACATTTTAGCAAACAGGGGCCTGCTGGGTCTGGCAGACTTGATGAACTTTCAAGTCGAGGGCTATCCGGAGCTGCGCTATCCACCCCATAAGCCGGTCACACATCCACGACTGCAATTACTGGACCCGGCTGAGCCCGGAGACATATTTTCCGAGATCCGCAGGGGCGACATCCTGCTTCATCATCCTTACCACAGCTTTGACAGCTCTACTTTGCATTTTCTGCAGAGTGCAGCAATCGATCCGCGGGTGCTGGCGATCAAGCTGACCATCTACCGTACCAGCAGCCAGTCACCGATCATCCAGGCTCTGGTGGAAGCGTCACGGCAGGGCAAACAGGTGGCCGTGCTGGTGGAGATCACCGCGCGTTTTGATGAAGCTCCCAACATTGCCTGGGGCAGATTGCTGGAGCGCGAAGGGGTGCACGTCGCCTATGGTGTCGAGCGACTGAAAACCCATGTAAAATTGGCCCTGGTCGTCCGCGAGGAGGAAGACGGTATCCGCCGCTATGTCCATGTCGGAACGGGCAACTACCATGCCGGTACTGCCAGAATTTACGAAGATCTGGGTATCCTCAGCAACGATCCGGAACTGGGTGCTAATGTTGCGGCCCTGTTCAACGAACTGACGGGCGCCATGCCTTCTCCCGGCTACGGCAAGCTGATGGTCGCCCCCCATAATCTGCGCGAGCATTTCACCGAACTGATCCAGCGTGAAGTGCAGCATCGTCAGGAGGGACGCCCTTGTGGCATACAGGCCAAAATGAATCAACTTCAGGACGCGCGCATCATTCGCGAACTCTATCTGGCCGGCCAGGCAGACGTGCCGATCAGCCTCAATGTTCGCGGGCTTTGTTGTTTGCGTGCCGGTGTCCCCGGGCTGTCCGAAAATATTCGCGTTTTCAGCACACTGGGTCGCTTCCTGGAACACGGACGTATTTATCGCTTTGAAAATGGCGGCGACCCGGAATTCTTTCTTGGCTCAGCCGACTGGATGCGGCGCAACCTGGACCGCCGCATGGAAACCATGATGCCCGTTACCGATCCGCAACTGAAACAGGAATTGGAACAGACCCTGTACGTTTTAGAAAATGACAACTGCTCGGCCTGGGATATGCAGCCCGATGGTAGCTACACAAAACGCCGTCCACTGGAGGGTGAAGATCGCCGCGCCGCCCAGGAAGTGTTTATCGATCTTATCGGCCGCCAGGCCAAAGGCAAGGGCCAAATCTTGAAGTGATTTCAAAACCACGCCACTGAGGCGGGCAAGCCTCAGATTAGGTTCAAAAGCAAAACGCACTCCGTAATTAGTACAATCGGATGGGTAGTCCCGCGCAAGCGGGAGCAACGGACTCAACGGGTTAACCTGTGTTCTTCGTGAGCATTTTTAGATCGTTCAGGTAAAAAAAATTTAGAGAATCAAATCATGGGTGTTAGTTCAAAATTCAAGTTGCCGGAAGGACACAACGAAACGCAATTTATGAAAAATTTAGCGGCTCAATTTGTAATCAAAAAAGAGCCGGCGATTGTCGAAAAATTTGCACTTTACGATACGTTTGATTGGCGTTTATTTAACAAATCACTTGTTTTGTCTGTGTCCGGCAAAAAGCTATGGTTACGCAAACTGACCAAAAACGAAATTATATACAGCATCGATACCACCACATTACCCGTTTTTTTATGGGATTTTCCCGACGGTGAATTAAAAGAATATCTGGCACCGATAATAAAAATGCGGGCACTCTTAAAGCTTGTTGACGTTCACTCGAAATCAAAACCCTATCGTGTGTTGAACCGGGATGAAAAAACAGTGGCGCGAATCGTGTACGAAGAAATTCGATCGTCACGCAATCAAAATGCCCCGGTATTGATGGCTTATTTGAGGATCAAACCCGTACGGGGATACCCCAAATATTCACAGACCCTGACAAAAAGTTTCAAAGCAGCCGAACTCACGATCGATAAAGAAGAATCGCTGTATTCAAAAGCGCTTGCAGCAGCCGGTAAAAAACCGGGAAATTATTCTGCAAAAGTGAACGTTCCGCTTGATCCGCAGATGCCATCCGGCGAAGCCACCAGAGCTATTTTGCGGTTTTTGTTACAAATAATGCAGATTAACAAACCGCACATTGAAAAAGATTTGGATACGGAATTTTTACATGATTTCCGGGTTTCCATTCGCAGGACGCGCTCGGCCTTGGGGCAGATAAAATCAATTTTTCCGGTGCAAACAACAAACCGATTTAAGGAGGATTTTGCCTTTGTCGGTAAACTTTCCAACCAGCTGCGGGATCTCGATGTTTATCTCCTAAAAGAGGATACCTATAAGGCCATGCTCCCCGAAGTTTTGCGTGCAGACATTGAGCCTTTGTTTGCGTATCTGAGAAAAAAAAGATCCCAGGCCTTCAGCAAAGTCGTCAGCGGTTTGAAGACAAAAAAATGCGCCCAAATCTTAAAGGATTGGGAGACCTTTTTAAATCATCCGCTAAAAAATTCTACAACTGCAGCCAATACCGAGCTTCCCATAATAGATTTGGCACGCACCCGAATTTTTAAAAAATATAAAAACGTCGTAAAAACCGGCAATCAAATCATCGAAAATACTGAAGACGAGATGCTGCATGCCCTCAGGATTGAGTGTAAAAAGTTAAGGTATTTGATGGAATTTTTTACCGGTCTTTTTCCACGTAAAAAGATTAACGTGCTGATAGATCAATTAAAAAAATTACAGGATAATCTGGGTGACTTTAATGATCTTAGTGTTCAGGAAGATTATCTTTTACAAATCAGCGAAGAATTGCCCGCAACCCGTCAGCAGGGAAACAAGACACTGGTTGCAATAGGCAGCCTGATTGGCGCATTGGACAGCAAAAGACGGACAGTTAAGGATGCATTTGCCAGTACTTTTACCGATTTTGCATCACCTGCCAATCAGGCGTTATTCCACGAACTATTTGCTTCAGAAGCGTAACAGAGTTTTTCATGACAACCCTGGCAATTTACAGCAATAAAGGCGGGGTGGGCAAGACCGCCACCGCAGTAAACCTGTCCTATCTGGCCGCCCGGACTGGCTCCAAAACCCTCATATGCGATCTGGATCCCCAGGGTTCTGCCACCTACTATTTTCGTGTAAAACCCAAACTCAAGTCGGGGGCCAAGGGATTCATCAAAGGCGGCAAGAGTATTTATCGAAGTGTGAAGGGCACCGATTATGAAAACCTGGATCTGCTGCCGGCAGATTTTTCACTTCGTAATCTAGATTTGTCTTTTGACAAGTTAAAACGTTCAAAAAAGCGGCTGAGCCGGATAATAAATCCGTTTAAAGACCAATATGATTTAATTATTCTCGACTGTCCGGTCACCATCAGTATCCTGGCTGAAAATATATTCAACGCTGTTGACTTTACCCTTGTCCCGGTTATACCAACAACGCTGTCGGTGCGAACCTACGGACAATTGCTGTCTTTTTGCAAAAAGCACAAATATGAGGTCGCTAAGATATACCCTTTTTTTTCAATGGTTGACCGGCATAAAAAAATGCACCGGGAACTCATGGCCACTGTGTCGAGAAAGTTTAACGGCGTCTTACAAAGTCCTATTCCCTTTTTATCCGAGATCGAAAAAATGGGAATTTATCGGGAGCCGGTCGTGGCCTTCTCGCCCGGTTCAACGGCTTCACAATCGTATCAAAACCTGTGGCATGACATCCGGGAAACTATTCTGAATTCAGATAATCGGAAAAAGTGAGCCGCGGTGAACTCAGCCCGCCAAAAATCTCTGGCGCATAAATCTGCCAAAGTATCGATCGCGGCTGGAAGCCGCTCCCACAGATCGATGGTGAATATGGGGGAGCGGCTTCCAGCCGCGATCAAAACGAAAGAAATTCGCAAAGGAGTTACAAGTGAACAGATTTGTTATGTTATCGGGGCCATCGTGCGTTGGAAAGGGTCCCTTGTACAGCGCCCTGTGCAAATTTTATCCTGATCTGGCCGGCAGATTAGACAAGATCGTCTTATATAACAGCCGTGATCCGCGGCCCGGAGAACAGGAAGGGATAGATTACTATTTCCGGTCTAAATCTGAGATCGAGGAACTGGCTCAAAAGCCCGGATTTACATCTGCTAATGTTCGAGGAGATTTACAGGCTATCGCGTTCGCAGGTATTAAAACGATTTTGGATCGTGATAAGGACCCATTTTTTGAGGGCAATCCTTTCATTCCAGCCAATCTGAGCGAATTGACGGAATTGCGGGAGATCCCAACCCTAAAAATTTTTCTCTCTCCCCTTTCACAGGAGGAAATTCTGTTTCTCAAAGACCCGCGGCAGCGAACCAGTCTTGAAAAATTACTGCCGGATATCATGCGCCGGAAACTGTTGCGGCGCACCAAACGACAGAAAAATATTCTTTCTTTGAAGGATCTGGAAAACATCGAAATGCGCGTCGCCAGCGCCATTGTGGAGCTGCGGGAGGCCTGGAAATTCGACTATGTCATTCCCAACCACGATGGTGAAGACAGCGAGCACTGGGATGCTTTTTATTACCCAATCGGCGAGGCCCGCAAGGCTCTTATATCTTTTGCGGCACTTCTGCAGGGGGAGACACCGCCGGGTTTGGAACAGTGGGAAAAAGAACTGGTGCCATGAACCGGCATTTAGGCTGATGATCTAAGTTTTGGTCTGAAAATGGAAGCGAGGCCATGTTTAAATAAGCTCACCGCCCGCTTCGCTCGAGACGCAGAGCGCGCAGAGATTA
>CAMYNZ010000074.1 GCA_947259865.1 uncultured Desulfobacterales bacterium
ATTTGCAAGGCAAACCTGCCGCATATAAGATTTTTGCCTGGGATAAGGTTACGATTACCATCCAAAACGTATGTCCCACAATGGATAATAAAATTCAAAGCGATCTCCAACCGTTGATTCTTGAAGCCAGCCGATTGAAGGACGAGGCGACTTCAATTGAAGATGAGGCCGAGCAACAGGCTCCGGAACCTGTGCCGCAAGACGCCCCGACGTCCGAACCCGGACCATCCGATGCCATGAGTTCCATAAAGCAGAAGCTAGAAAAGGAAATGGGTCCCCGTCATGGGCTGGTGGACATCTACATGGACAACTCCTGGAACGGGCTGATAGAACAATTTGCGGGCGTGGGTGCCGTCTTCGGGGCAGGGGCGTTAAGAGCCGGATACGTTGACCGCGGGGAAACCAGCGATTTCATCGTATTGCCGGACGCTGAAACCACCGTGCTTTCGGTGAATCCGAAATGCCCCAAAGATAAGATTCTCCAGGTGTTGATAAAATAAGGACTGACTGTATGAAGGAATTATTCAAAGATATTCTGAAGATGGAGGGTGTTAAAGGCGTGCTGCTTTTGTCGCTAAAGGGTGATATCGTTTTTAAGGACTTTTCAACCCGATTGCATGAAAAACTAGAAAGTAGAGACTGGAAACATTTTGTTGATTCATTAAGCGGGATTAGAGAAACAGATCTGGTCTATGAAAATGCCAGGATCTATATACGTAAAACCGGGTCGGGATACCTTTTAATCCTAATGGATTTTTTTGTGTCGGCGGCCATGGTGCGGCTAAGTTGTGACATTTTACTACCGGCGTTAAAACCCGTGAAAGGATCCAAAGGGTTTAAACGCCTATTTAAAAAATAAAAAAATCAGAATCCCACAGGACTGATAACCCAGTGCCTGTCTGTATTCTTTTCAGCCGTAAAGGATTATTCAATTATGAAAGGTGGTCAAACAAAAATGAAAGCAGATTTAGACACCAGGATGAATGAGGCAGAGGTCTGCCGTTCCATGGGGTTGTATGATGAGTCGATTAGTATTTATGAGCAGCTTCTCTCATCAATTCCCAAAAAAGATGCCAAAACGTCCGATACGATCAGAGAAAAAATTGACGCAGTTAAGCAAGAAATGAACAATCGGACCCAAAAAGTCGGCAGTCAGGTTACGGCAGCAGACATATCAATGCTCAAGAAAAAATTGTCCAGCCAGGAAAGTGGTCGCGATATTCTCAGTGGACAAGCTCTTCTGGACAGCGCTGCCAGCTTCAAAGAATTGGGACTTTATGTTGAATCCATTAATGAGTATGAAAAATTAATTTTCCAGGGGTTTCCGCCGGAGAAGATCGTTGCCGATTTTACCGAAAGCCTGCTGAAGATTAAATCGCCCGCCAAGGTTCTCGGGTATGTCACTAATTTGACCGATGATCAGCGGCTGGAAAAAGAAGCCAGGGCCCGGGTCAAGTATTATTTCGGCCAGGAAATGGAAAAAAGAGACCATAAGGAGCCGGCCCTGGAGCTGTATAAATCCGCGCAGCAAATAAATCCGGCCGATACTGAAATCAAGAAAAGTTTCAGTTCGCTTACGGCAAGTTTTGCCTCGGGTTCAAAATATGATTATCTCCTAAAGCAGAACAAGGTTACAAAAGATCAGCTTCAGAAGGCATTTGCACTTTCCAGGAAAATGAAAAAAAGCGTAGAATTTGTCCTGACGGGTCAATACGGCCTGAGCAAAAAGGACATCGGCAAATCCTTTGGCCTATATTACGGCTGTCCTTTCCGCGAATACGATCCGGCGGTGCCGACTCCCATGGAGTTGCTGGGTAATCTAAAAGAGGCATTTTTGATGAACGAAGGTTGGGTCCCGCTCAGCTGGGATAAGAATGCGGTCGAAGTTCTGGTGGACGATCCCCGTGATCTGAATAAAACGGATAATATCAAAGCCTTGTTAAACACACCCAAGATTAATTTCTCCGTGGCCATAAAGGAGGATATTGCAGAATTCATCAAACAGTTTTATTCCGAGGAACAGGCCCTAGCTGAGGCAGAGTCCGGCGAAAACGGTGTCGATGATTACGACCTGATTCCGGATGTTTCCTTTGAGGAAGACGATGACGATGAGGAAATAGAGGAAATTGATGAGAGTTCCAGCAAGGTCGTTAAACTGGTTGATCAATGTATTATCGCTGCCTATCGAAAGGGGGCATCCGATATCCATGTCGAGCCATCGCCAATTACCAAAGCCACAACCATCCGGTTTCGTATGGACGGTGTCTGTCAGGATTACCTCAAGGCGCCCAATTCAATGGCCCGGGCTATTCTTTCGCGAATCAAAATCATGGCCCAGCTTGATATTGCTGAACGGCGCCTGCCCCAGGACGGCAAGATAAAATTTAAACGCAAGGGGATACCATCCTTTGAACTTCGGGTCGCCTCATTGCCGACTGCCGGCGGTTTCGAGGATGTTGTGATGAGGATTCTGGCCAAGGCCGGGGCCATGCAACTAGGGGACATGGGGTTGACGGATAGAAACCTTGATGTTTTGCAAAACGCTATTACAAAACCCTATGGTCTCCTATTGTGCGTTGGGCCGACTGGATCCGGCAAAACCACCACCCTTCACTCCGCTCTGGCCCATATAAACAAACCGGGTGTCAAGATTTGGACTGCCGAAGACCCGGTTGAAATCACCCAGGCCGGTTTAAGGCAGGTGGAGGTCAAACCCAGAATCGGGCTTGATTTTGCAAGGGTCATGCGTGCTTTTTTGAGGGCGGATCCGGACATCATTATGATCGGTGAAATGCGGGATGAGGAAACTGCTTCCATTGGTATTGAAGCGTCACTTACCGGTCACCTGGTCCTTTCCACCCTGCACACCAACAGTGCGCCCGAAACCATAACCCGTTTGCTTGACATGGGTCTTAATCCGCTGAATTTTTCGGATGCCTTTTTGGCCGTGCTGGCCCAGCGATTGGTTAGAAAACTATGCGATGATTGTGCTAAAGAATACAATCCCTCCCGGGAAGAATTCGAAGAGATGGTCTCGGATTACGGCAAAAAAATGTTCGAGAAAACCGGGATAAAATATTCTTCAAAAGTTGGCCTGAAACGACCGGGTGCCTGCGCCAGTTGTTCCAGCACCGGTTACCGGGGCCGCATGGGTATCCACGAACTCATGGAGGGCACCCCGGAGATAAAAAGAATGATTAAAAAGGCCACCCCTACCGAAATTCTTTTCAAACAGGCGATTAAAGAAGGTATGACAACGTTGAAGCAGGACGGTCTTCAGAAGGCTTTGCAGGGGCAAACCGATTTCACCGAGGTTCGCCGGGTGTGTATCTCTTAGAAGTTTTATTTTCCAATTAAACCATTTGAAGGATCACGCCTGCGTGTGACCGGACCGGCGGGTTCATGGAAATAGGTTCTACGCAATGGAAAAATATCATTCGACAGGGGGCCCAAGCACTGGGTGTGGATGTCAGCCCTGAACAGGCTGACGGGTTTAGCACCCATGCCAGAGAACTGATCAAATGGAACCAAAAGGTTAACCTAACCGCCATTGCCGATCCGTTCGAAATTGCCGTCAAACATTTTGTCGATTCGATCGCCGCTGCCGTCCTGATCCCTCCCAGCATCTCAATACTCGATATCGGCTCCGGCGGCGGATTTCCGGGTGTCCCCCTAAAGACGTTGATTCCAACCCTGACGGTAATGCTTGTTGACGCATCCCGTAAAAAGATCAGTTTTTTAAAACATGTGTGCAGAACGCTGCAACTGGAAAAAATAGATGCGCGCCACATCAGGGGGGAGGACATCATAATCGCGCCCGGATTTCAAGAAACCCGGGTTGGATTCCAAAAGGCGCCTCTTGACCGCAGCATGCCTGTTTGGCATAAACCTTTTGATGTCGTTATCAGTCGTGCATCTACCTCCCTGACTAATTTTATCTTGATGGCATTGCCCGTGCTGGCAAGTGACGGTGTGATTGTGGCAATGCGTGGGAAGGTCACAGACTCAGAGCTCGAATCCCTGCGCGAGTGTCTGGCAAACGATCCGATCGCATCATCGATGGGTAGTCCTGACGCAGCGATCGCCGTAAATAAGTACACACTTCCCTTTATTGAGGCGCAAAGATCCCTGGTATCGATCCGTAGAAAATCTCCATCCCAATAGTCGTCCTAAGAGGATTCTCAAAAGGATATTTTATTTCGCTGGTGTCCAAAATAACTATAGAAAGGTATGATAGAAAGGTGAATTTACATATTATGGTAAAGATGCCGGAAGAATGGAATTTTGGAATACGGGAATGATACTATAGTTTTATAACCCATTTTTCCATCGTTCCAGGTTCCAGAGGCGCTTGTGTATTAGTTATGTTATTTAAGCCCACCTGGAATATGGCTTTTGGGCAGATGTGATTCCGATTATTTTTTGGGTTTTACTTTTTTTTGTTTTTGCAGCATTTGTTTATGTTTTTCGGTGGTAAGCATCATGGTGTCATTGATCATATCCTGTTGTGAACTTTCGACCGTTTTTCTTTCAAGAATAGCCTGCAGGGTATGCTTTCCAATGGTTATGATATCATTGTTTGTGAGTTTTTCTTTGGTAATCTTTTTTTCGTTGAGATAGGTACCATTGGTGCTTTTCATATCCTCAACAAAATATTTACCCTGGTGTTTCACGATCCTGGCATGTTGTTTTGACACACTCAAATTATCGATCTGAATATCATTTTTTACATTGCGCCCAATGGTGATAACCTCCTTATCGGTTTCAATGGTCTTGAGCACGGCATTGTTGAATTTCAATTCGATTGTCAACATGGGTTACCTCCTCAAAAGTTCATTAAGGCCGGATCCAATATCAGAAAAGGTTGCACACATTATAACACAGTTCGATTTAAGAATTCACCAATAAAATTGGCATGAAACCCGTTTATGGGTCTTGGCCACAATACCCGGTCCGCCTTAATACGATGCGGCCAACGGCGCCGACCGGTCTGGCCGAAATCTTGCGGCGGCGGGCATCATTGCCCAACTTCAACCAAACGGGCTGACAAGCGTTTACCCTTTATCTGGATTAAAGCAACCGTGGCCGGACGTGTAACACCCGGATAAGAAACACTGCCCGGATTTATATAAAGCACACCATTTTGCTCCTTGATCGATGTCCGGTGAGTGTGCCCGCTGATAACAACCTTAAATCCGCCGGCCCGGGGATCCAGGTCCAGTTGGCACAGGTCGTGTAGAACATACAGCAAGACCTGACCAACCTTTACTACGCGGGTGTCGGGCAGACCATTTGTCCATGAACCGCCGTCCATATTACCTCGAACTGCAATAACCGGAGCGGTACGTTGCAATAGTTCAAGTATTTCCGGAGCCCCTATGTCTCCGGCATGAATGATTAAATCGACACCTTTAAGGATGTCGAGTGGGGCTTGATTTAAGCGACCGTGAGTGTCCGAAATGATGCCGATCAGAAAATCTTTTGGGTCTAGAGATGATTGCGTTGTCATTTTCGGATCGCGTGACAATGTGAAAAAGGAGCCGGGCGACAACCTGTCACGGTATGGATCGGGTGACGGGTCAATTTATTTCAAAGTATAGCTTCTAGCATATCTTGATATTTTGCTCAGCGATTCATTCATAGCATCCAGTCGATTTATAAGTAGTTCAATCAAATAGCCTTTTATTTTATCTTTAATTTCCGGCTGAACCTTTCTGAAAAAATCATCATCCATTTTCATTACCAGAACGTTTTCATTTGCCACCACATTGGTAAATCGTGGTTTTTTTGTCAAAAAGGACATTTCGCCAAATACGGCGCCCGCAGAGAGTTTGGTTAGGGGCGCGTTTTCTCCCGTCTTAGTGATGCATATGGTTCCCTTGATCAAGAGGTACAGTGAGCTGAAAGCATCACCTTCCTGTATGATAATCTCATCTTGTTTGAAACCAAGAAGCGCATGTTCCATTGAAACGAATTCTTTTTTCTCCTTATCAGAGAAAAATTTAAACATCGGCATATCGTCGATCAATTCATATAGCCCCATATTATTTCCTTTCTGATTTCATAATATGAAACGAGAAACATGATGGGAGCCAATACCTATAAACGAAGCATTTCTTTATCTTACGCAAGGGCATATTTCATATATAAAATAACAGATCAAATAATTTAAAACAAATAAAAAGTAATGTTTAACCGGGTTGCAGGAAGTATCACCCTAAATGAGCGTAAACAAAATGGAGAATTTATATAAAAAACCTAATTTATTGTGTTCGTTAAGCGATATGTAGACTGTTTATAACTCTTGCATCAGTGAAATTTAAATTATCAAAAAACCACTCCGTTTTGTTTACCCTGCGGGAAAGCCACGCCAGAGGCGGGCAAGCCGATGTTTATCCGCCAGAGATCTTTGGCGGATTAATCCGCCAACGTACTATGGCGGAACACCCCATCTTCAGCGCTTGTCAGCCTCTGGCTGGTTGCCAATGGCTCGCAGTAGTTTACTACGACTTCGCCCTTGCACGCCTTGAATCTGGCGGGTATTGAATACCAGATCAATCAAAAGGTTAACTACTGGAAATGATTAAATAAAAATACTTATTTATCCTTGACTTTCAAAGCCTACTAGTGTAAATTTCACATATTGCATGGGTTATCGGCACAACCGGGAAATTATACCTTGCCGGCGAGAGTGATTCCCGCAACAACATTAAACTTAACCAAAACCGGGATTGGTAAACGATGGAAACGCCGCAGGAACAAGTGCTTAAGCCAGGTGATTTAGAGGGGCTGGTGCTTGATAAATTTTTTGTGGACGCATTCAAACCCAAACTCTGTGATGAAAAGGATATCGCAGTTGTTAACTTTTTAGTTAAAAAAAGAGATCCTGCCAACGATTTGAGCAGCTATATCGCACAGGGGCAATTTGATTTGATCGATGTTGAGGCGTCATCTTCTCCAGACGAGGATGGAAATTATACCCTGCTGGTGGAAATGAACAGAAACCCTGAAATGTTCGATATAATGGATAACCTGCTTCACCATATCACCAATCTGGTAAATATTAAGCAGTGGCACTTCAAACCACAAGATCACGAGGAATTCATTGTCTGGAACAAAGAAAATTTTATCAATACCGTTCCGCAAAGTCTAGAGGCTTATTTCGGCACTCAGGATGCCTATATCGATGAAGGTCTGACCGGTCCAGTGCCTGCCGGTGCTGAAACATCGGAATTTAACTATCTACTGCTTGGAAAAGTAATTGAGGAAAGAATTTCCAAAAGCAGCCAGGCGTATATCAAAGCATTTCAAAAACAGTTTAAGGTCATTATCAAAGGCAACCAAAACCTGATGCAACATATTGAGGACCTGAAATCCGACCACCAATACCTGCACCAGCAGCTTGAGCTTTACGAAAAACGCGAAAAAATGGCCCTGCTTCGAGAACAACAAGGGTTTAAACGCATTCGGTCATTGGAACATCAACTATCCCTTCTGGGTCCTTATGATGTTGAGAATTCTGAAATCGTGATCCCCAATGCCGGTGTTCCCGTCACCCTAAAAAGTGCTGAAATCTCTGATGCTTCCATCCAGCCCCAGGAGGATATGGGCACGGGCAGTGTTGATACAAACGCCGGGGGGCAGGTAATTTCTGATGGGGAGGACGTTTCCCAAAAATCTGGCGCTCAAGGAGATGCAGCAACCACTGAGGCCCCCGGAGCAGCGAAAGGGTCCACCGATAAAGAAGCCAGCGACAACATCGTTTTGGATATAGA
Organism: uncultured Desulfobacterales bacterium; assembly: GCA_947259865.1. The sequence continues at coordinate 7,776 of CAMYNZ010000074.1, forward strand.
TACCTCTGCTGGAGATACGACCCAGTCGGAAGTGACAATTGATGACGACGGCAGGGCGGGAGCGGCTGATGAGGCGCCCGTGATTTCAAAGTCTCCAGCCGACCGCCAAAAAGATGCCGTTAAAAAACTCGTCGCCCAGGGCCTGGCTGCAGTCAAAAGTAAAGACTACAGTAAAGCTATTGTTTTTTTTACTCAAGTCACCGATTTGATTCCCAATGCCCGACGCAGTTTACTGAGGCTTGCCGTTTTGTATTACCGTCTCAAGGATTATGATGCAGCCCGGGAACATGCCCAGCGGGCGCTTAATTTAGGAGCAGAATCGGCCAAGCGCATCCTGGCTAAAATCGAAGATAAACAAACAGCAAGGGCGGATGAAACCGATTCGAAAGAACCCGTGGAATCACCCACCGAGGAAGCGATCATCTGGGCCACAGATGATTTTGATGAAGGTTTTACCGTTCCAGAAGATTCGGATGCTGCCCAAAACGCCGAAAGCGCTGATGATCAAGATGTAATAATATATGGGCAGACTGCCGGGGTAGGATCTGGTGAGGATTCCCGGCCCTTGGCTGACAACCAAAGACAAGAATCCACGCTGAGTGAAGACCCACCCTCAACCGAGACGGTCGTTTTGGATTTTGAAACCATGCAGGCTCTGGGATCTGACCTGCCGTCGGCAGCCAAACCAGAAGCAACCCCGGAAGCTGATATGGCCAAGGAGTACTTCTCTCAGGGATTGAAGGCCTTTGAACAAAAAGATTATCACAAAGCCATCGACTATTTCACCAAGGTCACCGAGTTATTACCAAGCGCACGTCGCAGTTTTATCCGGCTTGCGGCTTTGTATTATCGTCTAAAAGACTATAATACGGCGCGAATTCATGCCCACAAAGCCCTCGAGTTGGGATCCGCGTCTGCCAAACGGATATTAGAAAAAATAGAAGCTAAACAATCTGCAGGCTCTGACAAACCAGCTGACATCGAATTTGCCGATACAGTATCTGAAATGCCCACTTTTGAAAACCTGGGCGGCGCCGGTTTGTCGGAGGATGCGGCTGAAATGACAGCAGGGGGATCCGGGACGTCGGTTCGTAAAAAGAAGGATTCTCAAGAGATTCGGGCGGCACACGAACCACCGTCACCGGCAGTCGACAAAGATTCGCATCCAAAAGCGGGTAGTGCTAAGAAGTATTTTTCGCGGGGGGTGAGAGCTTTTGAACAAAAAAAATATCAGAAAGCGATTAAATATTTTACGCGGGTCACGCAGCTGTTACCGCAAGCTCCCCGTAGTTATATGCGACTGGCGGTGTTACATTACCGTCTCAAGGAATATGAAACTGCGCGCACCCATGCCCAGCAGGCGCTTGATTTAGGATCCGACTCCGCCCAGCGGATATTAGAAAAGATTGACAGCAAGCAGGCAGCGGGGGCTGACGCAGCGGCTTCAGAAGAAATTGCGGATAACCTGCCCGAGTTTCCGACCCTTGATATCATGGAATCAGATGATTTAATTGCCGCAGTCCAGGCCCCACCGGCTGGAGGACAGGCGGATCGACCAGCCCCAAGCACGGCCAGCAGCGAGGATGGTGACGACCAGGAACCTTCGGGTCAGCCAGATGAGCAGGATTTAAAAACCTTTAAACTGGAATCTGCAACAGAAACCATCTCCCTTGATGCCGGCACATTTCTTTCTGCCGGTATCTCGCAGGGGTCTGAAAACGATAGCGATGCTTTTCCAAAAACAGACCCGGTCAGCGACTATTTTGCCCTGGGCTTGGCTGCCGCGGAACAGGAATCGTATCATAAAGCCATTGAGAACTTTACCAAGGTCACCGAACTATTGCCCGAAGCACCTGCCAGCTATCTCAATTTAGCGAACCTCTATCTTAAATTAAAAGATTACGAGCAGGCCAAAGAGTATGCCAAACGAGCCTCTGATTTAGGTTCGGAATCTGCCGTACGGATTTTAGAACAACTTGAGGCCAATCGGTGGGAAGCCTCCGCTATTTCCGCAAGCGACGCCACCGCAGCCACTGCATCCGAATAAGCCGCTTCCAGCCCGAATATGTCCCCCCCCTAAAATAACTTTTATTGTTTGAATTCTCCTTAAATTATGCCTATATTGGTCGAGTTTCTTGTTATCTTTCCGGCACCATCGTCAGGGGGGTCGTTGATGAATTATGTTGCGATCTGCAAAATACCGGAGGCAGTTGATGGATCGCCGAATTTCTGCGGACCGGATTGAAAATATAGACGGCAATCTTTAAAAAAAGAGGCAAGCCATGGAACTCTCAGGAAAAAAAGTTATCATTCCAGTGGAACAGATGTTCAACGATCTTGAATTTTGGTACCCGTATTACCGGCTAAAAGAGGCCGGTGCTGACCTCACCGTGGTTGGTTCCGGATCCGCCGAAGAGTATTTTGGAAAGTCTGGCACATCGATAAAAGTCGACGCGAATGCAGACCAGGTCAACGTTTCCGAATATGATGGCATCGTCATACCGGGAGGATATGCACCCGATCATATGCGACGCTACCCGGAGATGATAGCGCTGGTAAAACATCTTTTTGAAGCGCACAAAACTGTGGCGGCAATCTGCCACGCCGGTTGGATGTTAGCTTCGGCCAAAATCCTGGACGGTCGCAAGGTGACATCATTTTTTGCGATCAAAGACGATTTAATCCATGCCGGTGCCAACTGGATCGATGAGGAAGTGGTTGTGGACGGAAATTTGATTACCAGCCGCAAGCCGGATGATCTGCCGGCTTTCATGAAAGCGATTATCGCTGCGCTTGGATAATTTTGTTACGCTGGCATTCTGGACCCAGCGGATTTAATGGATTCATAAAACCGGTTTTAGATGAAATTCAGTGTCATCGCGGGGAAGGAGGGATTATACTATGAAGATTTTGGTTGGATACGATGGTTCCAGTGTTGCAAAAGAAGCGCTGGCTTTGGCCAGGAGTCATGCGAAAACATTTACGGCCAGTGTCGATATTGTGACTTCAATGACCAAGGGTACTGAAAGCGAACGGGAAGACATCCAAAATGCTGAACGCGGCCTTGAGTATGCCAAAGGTCTTTTCATTGAGGAAAACATCTCATGTAACACCCATCTGCTTATTCGTGGACTATCGCCGGGAGAGGATATCGTTGAGTTTGCCCGGGAAAACAAAGTTGATGAAATCATCGTCGGTGTTAAAAGAAGATCCAAAGTTGGCAAGATCCTGTTGGGCTCTACGGCACAATATGTAATTTTAAAGGCGCATTGCCCGGTCGTTAGTGTAAAATAGTCTTTAGACCTGATGTCAATGCAATATCAATTTATAAGACTTTGTATCGGGGCAGGGATTCGACCGCCTAGCCGGATAAAGCGGTTGTCCCCCTGAGCATTGTTTACCGCAATAATGGTGGATTGACCCAACAGACCACCGAAATGGGCGCTGTCGCCAACCCCTTTACCCGGAACCGGAATCAGTCGGGTTGCGGTGGTTTTTTTGTTGATAACCCCGATGGCCATCTCATCTGCTATTATGGCGGCGAGGGTTTCCTCGGAAGTATCTCCCGGAATGGCGACCATGTCCAAACCCACTGAACAAACACTGGTGATGGCCTCAAGTTTTTCAAGCGTGAGATGGCCCGCCGCAGCCGCCTCGGAAATATTCAGATCTTCACTTACCGGCACGAATGCACCGCTCAAACCACCTACATGAGAGCTGGCAAAAGCACCTCCTTTTTTGACGGCATCATTCAGCAGGGCCAGTGCCGCCGTTGTTCCGGGCACGCCAATGCTCAATAGTCCAAGGCTCTGAAATATTTCTCCGACACTGTCACCCACGTTGGGAGTTGGCGCAAGGGAGAGATCGGCAACCCCGAAACGGATCTTGAGATTTTCAGCGACCTCTTTGCCGATCAATTCACCCACCCGGGTGACCTTGTATGCGGTCTGCTTGATAAGTTCTGAAATGCGGCCCAAATCAAGACGAGGATCGATATCCAGGGCCCGATCAATCGCTTTTTTCACAACACCGGGACCGCTGACCCCAACATTTATGACGGCCTCCGGTTCACCAACGCCAAGATAGGCGCCTGCCATGAATGGAATGTCCTGGGGAATGTTGGCAAAAACGCACAGTTTCGCACAGGCGATACCGTCATGCTTGGACGAAAGGATTGCCGCCCGTTTGATTTTTTGGCCCATCAAATAAATGGCGTCCATATTGATGCCGGCCTGGGTGGAAGCCACATTCACCGATGCGCAAACTCTTTGTGTTTCAGCCAGTGACTCGGGAATTGCATCTATTAATGCTCTGTCACCCTTGGCCATTCCTTTTTCCACAAGGGCTGAAAAACCACCGATAAAATCGACATTAACATCTTCTGCTGCTGTATTCATTGTCTTGGCAATCTCAATCATTTGAGTGGTTGAGAAAGGTGCGGCTAACACTGCGATAGGACTCACTGCAATACGTTTGTTAACAACCGGGATGCCATATTTATCGCCGATTTGATCACAGATGGTTACCAGATTTCTAGCCAGCGTTGTAATTTTAGTGATGATGTTGTCCCGCAATTGATTGAGATCATGGCTGGCACAATCAAACAAATTAATCCCCAGGGTGATTGTACGGACATCCAGGTTTTCGTTTTTGACCATCTCCAGGGTGGAAATAATTTCTCGATCACTCAACATAATTCATTCCGTTTTTCTCATATTCTGTTAATCGCTTCGAAAATATTCCTGTGCTGGATACTGATCTCCAGCGCCAGGTCCTGGGCCTTTGATCTGAGATCATTATAGAAAGCTTGCTGATCGATGTCGGGTGGTACATCGACTTCATAGATCATGATATTGTTGAGAGGATCTTCACCGCCTTTAAATATGGCCTGCAGATGGGTCACATTGGCCCCGTAGCGCGCTATGACTTCGGTAATTCCGGCAACCAGCCCCTTTCTATCCGGCCCCTTGGACGTAATGACAAACGGTTGGCCCTCTAAGGCATATGTATCGACAGTATTGTGCCGGAGGTGTCTGATAAAGGCCTGCAGATCCAGAGGATTGAGTTCCTGGTTGAGGTCTTTGTGGAGTCTTTCGGCGGTCTGGTCGGAGGGCAGGGCTACGATGAATATGCCGCTGAATTCGGATTGCAGGATTGTTTGACTGACGTTTTCGATATTACAATCTTGCTCATAGAGTATGCGTGATATGCTGGCGATTATGCCCGGTCTGTCCGGCCCCAGTACCGAGATGATAACTTTTTCCATCGGCAGGCTCCTCTCAGGAAATCTTGACGCAGGCCACCGTCTAACATTTTCATCGCAAAATTCATCTGGATTGAAAATGGCTCATGGCCCGGTAAAAGTGCTTACCAGGCATTGGCCGAGATGGAAAATTGGGCTAGAATTGAAGCACCGCGGCCATGGCATCTTCGTATTTAGACTTCAAATCAGTACTGGCTGAATCTATCTCTTTTTTCTGGGGACCGTATTCAAGCGGGCACTCAGTTCTGAGTTGATCGATAATGTGCTCCATATCGCTGATATTTTTATGGAGCGCCTCGATATTGGTCTGGATGTTCTGTGCATCCGTGCCTCTCAATCTGTCCACCTTACGTACCATATCATACATCTTGGCTTTCCAGCCAATAAGCTCAACCTCTACGGAACGGCAATAATCTTTGACTTCCATGGGGACCTCCCTTTCAACTATCAAAAACAGTTCACTTGATGCAATGTGCTGTCTATTGACCGACTCTGTCAATCGGCCGGCAATCAAAACGGGGAATCGACAACCGTTTTCCAGCACAGCGTTTTTAGACAATGGTGTGCGCCTCGGTGTCAATTCGGATATTCATCCATATCGACCCGAGGTCGGGTGACCTCTATGTTATTTAACTTAAATCCGTTTGGAACTATGTCAACCGGGAGATCTGGATATAATTCAGGGGCGGTGCCCTAACCCCTGAACTCGTCTCGACCCAAAATATGAAGCCCAATAAATCATCAGGCCCGCCGATAGGCGGGGTGCAAAATCATGCTTCAGGGGCCCTTTGATCATTTGCCTGCTGGACCGGTCTGAAATTATGCGGAACAATCATTATTTCACAGATTATTTCCTTTAAAGAAAGCGCTTTAACATCGAGCATGTAAGCTTCACTTAAATCATTTATCTGGTCAAAACAATTGTGGCAAGGGGCAACGACTAATTTCGCACCGCTGGCGCGTATCTGCTCGGCTTTTACACGGCCGGCCGCGATCCGCCTGGGTTTATATTCCGGGCCCATCGGCATGAGCCCACCCCCGCCCCCGCAACAATGATTATGCTCCCGGTTGGGCGACATATCCCTGAAATCCTCGGCAAGATAAGGTATAATTTTGCGGGCGGTTTCCCACAGGCCGCCGTTGCGGGAGACATTGCAGGGATCCTGGTAGGTGACGGGTTTTTTCAGTTTTTTATCCGGATCAATCCGAATCCGGCCGTCTCGGAGATACTCATAGATCAGTTGAACATAGTGCACGATTTCTACCGGCGGCAGTCCATTGGCATATCCGGCTAAATACGGGCCCTCATATGCAAGCGAACGATAGGCATGTCCGCATTCCGTTATTAATATCTTTTCAGCCTCGAGTTCCGCAGCTTTTTCATATACGTCGCTGACCACGCGACCGGCCAGTGTGCGGTCACCGGCAAACATGGGTAAATTAGTGCAATCCCAGCCTTTGCTGGGAATGGTCCAGTTTTCCTCGGCCAAGGAAAAAATGATGGCGGCATTGGCGATGTCCTGGGGGTAATACACAGGCTCTCGGGGGTTGATGGTATACATATATCTGGCACCCTTTTTATCGATGGGTATGGTGACACCGCGGTAATCCTCCTCGGTTTCTTCAACCATCCATTCGCAGGTATCGATGAGTTCCTCAACGGGTATACCCATATGGTTGCCGGTGGTGCGACAATTTTCAGAAAAAAAGGCCAGCTTTTCGGGTGTAACACCCTGGGAGTGGCAGACGCTGCGGGCCACAGCGATCATTGTGGCGATATCAATTCCGAAAGGACAATACATGGAGCAGCGTTTGCACAGGGTACATTGCAGCCATAGAATGTCAAAGCACTGTTCCAGAAAATTACGATCGAGGATACCGTTGCGGCGATACATCTCTCCGAGGGTGTGTAAAAATTTATAGGCCGGACTCAGCTTCGGGTTACGATCGTTTGAGAGATAGACAAAACAGCTCTCGGCACATAAGCCGCATCGTGAACAGATGTTCAGCCAGGTTCGAATTCTGGCACCGTTGTTAGCATTTAAAATATTGCCGATTTTTTTGGATTCGACCGACGAGCCCCTCATTTTAGTCATTTTATCTCCCGTTGCAGTTCATAACAAGCCAGCTTTTACGCCTAACGGCTACCAGGACCGCGCCCCGCGCCTGCCCCCCATTTCAAATCCAATAAAGGCCCGGGTAAAAAAGAAAAGGATCATGTGCCCCAATTTTGATAACGGAATCAGAATCAACAGGACCTCTGCTGAAAAAATATGCAGAACAAGCATAATCCGGTATGGACCCCATTGATGGAAAGCCAGAAAGCCGGTCAAAAAGGGAAGCATGGTCAGCAATAAAAGGGCGTAATCCCGAGCCTCGGTTAAAATGCGGATCTCAGCCCGCACCACGCGCCGAATCAGTAAAAACACGCCAGAACCGATCATCAGCACGGTCAGAATATCGGCCACTAGATCCGGCATCGACCACAGGGTGAACCCAATAAACTCATCCCAGAGTATATTGTGAGCGGACAGGAATAATGGGACGGCCAGCAACGATATATGAAAAGCAAACACCATGAGGGTAAAAACGGGTTGAAGCCGCATGGAAGCGCTGGCCATGGGAATGATCCAATGCAGTATGGATTTGATGCCCCATTTCAGGTCTGCATGGTTGTATACCACCCTGTCTTTTTTGCGACTGAGGTGGATAAGATAGATGATTCGCAGGCTTAATCCGGCACCAAAAATGATGAATGCGGTCCAGAGCAGCGGCCCGGTTAACATTTGATATATTTGGTTCATGATGGCTGTCGTTAACGCGTGTGATCCTTGTCATTATATTTCGATTGTTGATAGACCATCGGGGAGGATTAATCAAGCAGGATCGTTCGGGTGGATCAGGGGTGGATACGGCTCGGTCAAAAGATTGCGGGAAGCAGAAGTGGCGTGTTTGATCGCAGATGTTTGTTGGCTGAAGGCGAATCGGAGACGGCTCAATCCGCCCGCAGCTTTTGGATTTTTTGAATTATGGTATGACAGGGGGTTGCCAGGCAGAACAAATCTTCGGCGTTACCCGGTTCGGATCTTTAGTATTCTGAAAAACAACGTCGCAGGTTATCGCGTCCTGATATGCCGTGAGCGTTGCAACGGCCGTTTGGATTCAACCGGAATTCTTTTCATAAAATCAGAAATATTCTTCTCAAGGGTTTTCATCTCTGACTCAATGGCGGCCATGTTTTTACGATGATCGGCCAGCTTATTCCATTCCTTTGTGTGGCGTGCTTTAAGGGCATCCAAATCCTTTTTCATTTTTATTACGGTATCTTCCTGACTGCGATACAGCAGCTCGCTGTTTTTGCCTTCGGGATTTGCCAGGAAATACCATATCTTGGTTTTGCGGCTGTGCCAGGCTTCTCCGGATACATGTTTGCCTTTAACCCTTACCGCGGATTTCCATACCTCAAAATCCCCGTCCTGGCGGTGTTCGCCATAGATCCGTGCCTGTCTTCGACGCCCATCCTCACACTGCACCATGTGTTTTTTCATAAGATCCCCTTTCCTGCGCTACCAGGGAGATCCACGAAAAAAATGGATCTCCGCTGATCGCTTCCCAATCTCGCAAAAAGGCGATTTTGCGTGTCCCGCTTGCGGGTATATCCGGTTATGCTGCGGGGGCATCACCGCCGTTGCTTTTTAATTTGCCCATCGCTTTTGTCAACTCCATCATAACACCCAGCCCCTGTTTAACCTCTTTGCTGGAAGCCGCCGAGATAAGACCGAAGGGACCGACGTCCTTGGATTGTGACAGATCTATATGGCTTGGCATTTGCGCCATCTTTTCCAGGAAAGCAACAGCCTGGGGAGCGCTGAGTTGTTGAGCCAGGCCCAGGAGGGCCACCACGCCATCGCCAATTTTATCGATGTCTTCGGCAGTGTATGCCGAAGCGATTTTGGCACGGACATCCAACATGGCTGTAAACATGCGGAGCACCCCGCGTTGCTCCAGGTCATCCAGGTAGTTGATGATCTGGGGTACGGAGGATCTCAGCAATGGTTCGATAGTGGTGATAAAGTCGACAACATTTTGCATTTGCTGCAGGGAAAATGTAATCGTTTTAACGCTTCTCATGACCGTTTTGATCATATCCAAAAGGTCTTCCAGCTGGAAACCGGATTCGATGTCCTCCAGCTCATTGATCATCAGCTTGAAGGCCTGGGCACTTAACGGAATTAAATCATCCCTGAGCTCTTTAACGCTGCTGGCGGTCTCCGTCAGTGGCGCCAGCTGCGTCTCAATACGATCGAGTCGCTCTAAAATCAATTCTTCGTTCGTCATAGCCGCCTCCTTATCCAGTTACGGGAACATGCCGCATCTTACCGGCCAAGGTTAATTGCTGCTCCAGGGGCAATTCAACGCCCTTGAGCATCAGGTTCCAATAGACCCATTTGAACATCATTTTGCCCCAGTAATTAAAATTGCTATCGCCAAGGAGCGAAAATGGGCCCAGTCCCGGGAAGGGGAATTTACCGGGCATCGGTTCATATTCATAGTTGAAGTCGATGAGAAACGCTTTTTCATATCCCGAACAGATAAAGCAGGTGGCATGACCGTCAAAGGTGGCCCGGGGGTCCTGTCCTTCGATCTCCCGCATGATGTTTTCAACGATCGTTTCCGATTCGTAATGGGCCACGGCGCCGGCTTTTGAGGTGGGCACATTGGTCGCGTCACCCACGACATATATATTGTCGTACTCTTTGGCCTTGAGCGTGAAATGATCGGTATCGACATAACACATCGGATCACCCATGCCGGAGTCTTCGACCCATTGGGCACCAAAGTTGGGCGGAACAGAAACCAGCAAATCATAGGCAACCTTTTCGCCCTTGTGGGATTCGATGGTTTTTTCACTGTGGTTGACTTGGGCAATATCATAGTTGGGAGTCACCTTGATATTTTTCTGTATGGCCATGCCCCCCAAAATGTTGGAGGCGATGGGTTTGGTAAAGGCCCCGGCCACCGGTGTCACCAGTTCAATTTCAACATCATCGCGCACGCCATTTTCAGTGAAGAACCAATCGGCCATGAAGATGAACTCCAGGGGCGCCACCGGACACTTATACGGCAATTCGGCGATATTAAACACGACCCGACCGGAGTTAAAGAATTTCATTTTTTTCTCGAGGGCGATGGCGCCCTCCAGGGTGTAAAAATTTTGAATGTCATCACCCCAGCCGTCCATCATGCCTTCGACCTCCCCGGGCATTATGCGGCAACCGGTAGCGACCACCAGCCAATCGTATTTATATTTGTCTTTTTTGCCTTCCACCACCCGGGTTTTCGGATTGACCCCGACGATTTCATCCAAAACGAACTCTACCCCCTGGGGAATAAATTCCCGTTTGGGT
>CAMYNZ010000075.1 GCA_947259865.1 uncultured Desulfobacterales bacterium
TGGTTCAGTATCTGATTACGGAAGGGGTGGCCAAAGATCTTGGCGACCTGACGTCGCCTTCCCATGAAGTTACCCTCGGCGCAAAGTGGGAAGTGGTCAAAGGAACGGTTTTGGAGTTCGGGCTGATTGAAAACGTAATCACCCTGGGCAACAGCCCGGATTTCGGTATCCACTTCGGAATTACATCTCGCTTCTAAGCAGCCAAAAAAAGTAATTATAAAGGAAATAGCTTTTGGTATTGAAACTTTGATAAAATATGCCAGAAGTGGATTCAAAACCTCCGATGCAAAATCTTTATTTATGATTGGCACATGTAATGCAGATGGAATTCAACCGACGAAGAAATAATTTAAAGTGAAAAGTGAAAACTTGCTAAGTATAAAAAAGGGAGGCCGAAATGAAACTAGCAATGATTGGTTTAGGACGCATGGGCATGAATATGGCCAGGCGCCTGCTGGCAGGTAACCACGAAGTGATAGCCTACAACCGCACGGCCGAGAAAACAAATCAATTGGTCAAAGAAGATGCCGCAGGGGCCTATTCACTTCAAGAAGTGGCCGAAAAACTCTCGCCACCGCGCATCGCCTGGCTGATGTTGCCGGCCGGTCAACTGGTGGATGATCACGTTAATCAGCTAAAGGCGCTTTTTTCATCAGGTGATATCATCATTGACGGCGGCAATACCTACTACAAGGATGATATTCGCCGGTCCAAAATTCTTGAAGAAAAAGGAATCCAATATATAGATGCCGGTGTCAGTGGCGGCATATGGGGCCTTGAAGTGGGGTACTGTCTGATGATTGGCGGAGACAAAGACACCTATCACCACCTTGAGCCCGTATTTGAGACCCTGGCACCTAAGGATGGATATCTGCACTGCGGTGCAGTCGGATCAGGGCATTTTGTAAAAATGGTTCACAACGGTATCGAGTACGGAATGATGCAGGCCTATGGCGAGGGATTTGAAATACTTGAAGCTTCTGAATACGGTGATTATTTTAATTACGCGGAAATCGCCCATCTCTGGAACCAGGGCAGCGTGGTGCGTTCATGGCTGCTGGAATTGGCGGAAGACGCCTTTAAAAAGGACGCTAAACTGTCCGATATTCAGGGTTATGTCGAAGATTCAGGCGAAGGGCGTTGGACGGTTCAGCAAGCAGTGGAGACCGGGGTGCCTGCCGAAGTCATTACACTGTCCTTATTGCGCAGGTTCCGTTCCCGCCAGAATAATACCTTTACCGACAGAGTACTGGCAGCCTTGCGCCGCGAGTTTGGCGGACACGCCACCGTTTCAACTGAAAAATGAATTATCCGCAGACCCATCATAGCGGGACAGGCATTAGCGTGTGAGGTGATACCTATGGCAAACGAGACTACCGGCCAGACCGGTTCCGGTGAGGCAAGGATAACGGTCAATCCCCCGGACCAAACGGTTTCGGTCGAAGAATGCAGCACTGTTCAGCGCAGTGAGCCATGTACCATCGTCATCATGGGAGCTACCGGTGACTTGACGGCCAGAAAACTGATTCCGGCACTTTTTAATCTTTACAAAAACGGCGGTCTGCCTGACCCCTGCATTGTTGTGGGATGCGGTCGCACAAAACTGAGCGATGATGATTTCAGGCAAAAAATGACAACCGCCATAAACAACCTGAAAAAGCCGGATCGTTCAACCTGGCAAACCTTTGCAGGGTCACTTTTTTACCGATCGATTGTCTATGATGATGTCTCATCCTATACCCGGCTGTCTGCCTCACTGCAAGACCTCGATCAAAAACATAAGACCCGGGGAAACAAAATGTTCTACCTGGCCCTGCCCCCGACCCTTTACCGGCCGGTTGCCCAGATGCTGGGAAAAGCAGGTCTTAACAACGAAGGACGCGATGGTAATAGCTGGGCGCGACTGGTGGTGGAAAAACCATTCGGCCGGGATCTTGAATCCGCCATCGAGCTGGACCGAGGGATTCATCAATATTTTCAGGAGCACCAAATTTTCAGAATCGATCACTATCTGGCCAAAGAAACCGTGCAGAATGTTTTAATGCTCCGTTTCGCCAACGCCATTTTTGAGCCGGTCTGGAACAGAAGATATATCGAAAATATCAGCATTACGGCTACCGAAACCCTGGGGGTGGAGCACCGGGCCGGCTATTATGAACAGTCCGGTGTACTCAGAGATATGTTTCAAAATCACATGATGCAGCTTTTAGCCCTTATGGCCATGGAGCCGCCCTCGCGGTTTGTCGCCGAACACGTGCGGGATGAAAGGATCAAGGTTTTCCGGGCGCTCAGGCCCTTTCCGATTGATCAACTCAGAGAGCACCTTGCACTTGGCCAGTACGACGCGGGAACGATTAACGGTGAAACCGTTCAGGCCTATCGGCAAGAACCGGGGGTGAACCCGGATTCACTTACACCCACGTTTGCCCGCATGAAAGTTTTTGTGGATAACTGGCGCTGGCAGGGTGTACCCTTTTTTTTGACCTCCGGTAAACGGCTGGCCAAAAAAATCACCGAAATTGCCATTCAGTTTAAAGAGGTTCCCCATTCCATGTTTCGCCGTGTCATGGGCGGAGATATTTCGGCCAACCGCCTGATCCTGGGTATCTATCCGGAAGAAAAAATTACCCTGACCTTTCAAACCAAATTTCCGGGTACACGTGTGTGCCTGCGCTCGGTAACCATGGATTTTAACTATCATCAAAATTATGAAGGACCTGCCCTGGAGGCCTATGAAAAGGTCCTGCTGGATTGTATGCTGGGTGATCAAATGTTGTTCTGGCGACAGGACGCTGTTGAACAATGCTGGAATTTCTTAACGCCCGTTTTATCGGAATGCGAAACCTGCGGCTATCAGGTGGATATGCTGCAGTTCTATAAATCCGGCAGCCGGGGTACCGCGGGAGCTGAAGCGTTGAAAGCAAGTTAGGTTCTTCGTCAATTAATACAGAAAAAATGACTTCGATGATTGTAACAATTTCATTTATTATTTCGGGCTGATGCTGGATACTGGATGCTTGATGCTGGATAAAAAAAATAACTATTAAGGTACATGACTTCTCCCATGACTGCGCTTGGGAATAATGGCTCTGAGGAGTAGCAAATTTCGTAACCTTCGTTTCGATCAGACACTGGATGCTCGATCATCGATCATCGATAACTTAACGGTACGGCGTTAATCCTGTGCCATCCAGTATCCAGTATCCAGCATCGAGCATCGGTAACTAATGTCAAAACCGTGAGTTACAAACATCGACAAAAAATATCGATATGGCACCGCTAAGCGCCTAAAGGAAATCCAATAAAAACAGAGGAGGGAAAATGGCGACGAAACTCGATGAATTATGTGTGAACACGATACGGATGCTATCTGCAGATGGGGTGGAAAAAGCCAAATCCGGTCACCCGGGAATGCCCATGGGAGCAGCCAGCATGGCCCATGTCCTATGGACCCGTTTTTTGCGCCACCATCCCCAAAAGCCGGATTGGCCCAACCGGGACCGGTTTGTTTTATCCGCCGGTCACGGATCAATGCTGCTGTATAGCCTGCTTCATTTAACCGGTTATGACCTCCCGTTGGAGGAAATCAAAAATTTTCGCCAATGGGGTAGTAAAACCCCCGGGCATCCGGAACATGGTCTGACCCCGGGTGTTGAGACAACAACCGGTCCTCTGGGTCAGGGGTTTGCCAACGGTGTCGGAATGGCAATTGCCGAAAGCTATCTGGCGGCCCGAATTAACCGGCCCGACCACCCAATCGTGGACCACTATACCTATGGTATCGTCAGCGACGGTGACCTTATGGAAGGGGTTTCCCACGAGGCGGCTTCTCTGGCAGGCCACTTGAAACTCGGCAAACTGATCTATCTTTACGACGACAATCGTATTTCGATTGAGGGAAGCACCGATCTTGCCTTCAGTGAGGATCGCATAGAACGTTTTAAAGCCTACGGTTGGCACGTACAACACCTGGAGGATGGAAATGATCTGGCCGCCATTGAAAAAGCAATCACTGCGGCTCAAGCGGAAAACCGATCCCCGTCAATCATATCGGTGCGCACCCATATTGGATACGGAAGCCCGAACAAGCAGGATACGGCCGGTGTTCATGGAGAACCGCTCGGCTCTGAAGAAATAATACTGTCGAAACAAAATTTGAAATGGCCGGTTGACCCGCCGTTTTTAATTCCGGAGGAAGGATTGAATTATTTCCGTCAGGCCCTGGAAAAAGGAAAAGTCCTGGAAAGCGAGTGGCAGGCCTTGATGCAATCATACAGCGAAGCCCATCCTGAAATTGCCGCAGAATGGCGTCGCTGGATAAACGGTGAATTACCGGACGGATGGAACAAAGATATCGAACTATTTCCCGCGGATGCCAAGGGTGTCGCCACCCGGGTCGCATCCGGAACCGTTTTGAATGCTATCGCAGCCAATGTTGCCAATCTGATGGGTGGCTCTGCCGACCTGGCCCCTTCCACCAAAACAATTATCAATGGAGAAAGCGATTTCCAGGCCGCTCAATATGATGGGCGCAATATGCGCTTCGGTGTCCGGGAACACGCCATGGGGTCGATCTTAAACGGAATGTCATTGCATGGTGGTTTGATGCCATACGGCGCAACCTTTCTGGTGTTTTCCGATTATATGCGCCCGGCGATTCGCCTGGCAGCGCTCACGGGTCTCAACATTATCTATGTTTTCACCCACGACAGTATCGGTTTGGGCGAAGATGGGCCAACCCATCAACCCATCGAGCACCTGGCCGCCCTGCGGGCCATACCCAATCTTACGGTAATCCGCCCCTGTGATGCCAACGAAACTGCCGAGGCATGGCGGTTTGCCATCCAAAACAAAAAGGGGCCGGTGGCCCTGGTCTTGACCCGGCAAAATACCCCGACGCTTGACCGTGAAATCTTTGCCGCAGCCGACGGGCTGCAGCGCGGAGCTTACACCCTCAGCGATGCCAAAGACGGAAAACCCGATGTTTTACTTCTGGCCAGTGGATCTGAGGTTCACATTGCGCTCCAGGCTGCGGACACGCTGACCCAAAAAGATATTTCCGTGCGCGTCGTGAGCATGCCGTCCTGGGAGTTATTCGACCGTCAGCCGGAAGCATACCGGCAGAAAGTTCTGCCGCCCCAAACAAGCATCCGACTCGCAATCGAAGCGGGTATCCCGCAAGGCTGGCACCGCTATGTCGGCAGCAATGGGGCGGTAGTGGGGCTGGATCACTTTGGCGCTTCGGCCCCGTACCAGATATTATACGATAAATTCGGTATCACGGCCAATGCGCTGGTGGAAAAAGCAACGGCACTGCTGGGTTAATTCCTGAATTTTGCATGAAAATTGATGAGAATCTTGTAAATAAAAGCCTCCGACTTGTCAGCCTCTGGAGGGCTCGTGCAAAATCCAGGTAGCGAGCGCCCATGTAAAAAGAAAAATGCCGCACCAAAATGAGATCATTATCGAAGCCGACGCAACCCGGCTGGCGAACAGAGGGGCCGCTTTATTCAAGCAGTGCGCAAAAGACAGTATCGAGCGCGCTGGTCGATTCAGCGTTGCAGTTTCCGGCGGTTCGACCCCCCGTGCGATGCACAGACTGCTTGGACGGGAACCTTATCTATTTGAAATAAACTGGCAGTGCACCCATATTTTCTGGGTTGATGAACGCCTGGTGCCGCTTGACGATCCGGGTAGTAACTTCGGTGCCGCCAAAACGGATTGGCTGGATAAAATATCGATCCCGGCCAATCAGGTGCACCCTATGCCCGGGCAAATGCAACCCGAAGTCGGTACAGCAGAATATCAATCAAAACTGGAGAAGTATTTTCATGACCGGCAGAATAATTTTCCGATATTCGATCTGATTTTTTTGGGAATCGGTACCGACGGACACACTGCTTCCCTGTTTCCGGGAGATGCCGCCGCCCAAATTACCGATAATTGGGTCTTGGCTGTGAAGGGAGGGGACCCGGATGTATACAGATTGACCCTGACCCTTCCGGTGTTGAAGCATGCCAGACGTATCTGTTTTATGGTTAGCGGGCATTCAAAAGCGCCGATCATAAAAACCGTGTTTTTAGACTCTGAGGCCCAATTGCCGGCCCGGCTTGTAAGGCCGTTAAAGGGTAAATTGTTGTGGCTCCTGGACGAGGCGGCCGCATCCCTGCTGCCCGAAAAATTGACGCGCGCCGCCAGGTTCGGGGGCTAAATTGATGTTAAACGTAAAAATAAACCACGGATTTCACCGATTTCACGGATAATAAAAACCGTTAGATAAGGCATTCGGTTTTATCAGTGTCATCCGTGAAATCAGTGGTCAACAAATTGCAGGTTTTTTCACCACGGATTACGCGGATTACATGGATATCACTGACAAGCTTAATACTAACTTACCTTAGTTGAAAATAAAGGAGTTTTGCCAGGTGAACATTCTTGCAGCCGACATCGGCGGAACAAACAGCCGTTTTGCTTTCTTCAAAGTTGCGGCGGATGGAACCATCGGGCTGGAAGAATCCATATGGCTTAAAACCCTGGAAGCCGGCTCGTTTGCCGACTTGCTGGGGCAACTCCAGGCAAGTGATTTCGCCTTATCCCTGAAAGCAGCAGAAAGCGCGGTATTTGCAGTGGCAGGTCCTGTTGAAAAAGGGGTGTATAGCAAACCGCCTCACATACCCTGGGATATCAATTTATCAGACGCTGCCAGGGAATACGGGCTGAAACGGTGCGTTTTGATCAATGATTTTGTGGCCCAGGCCTTTGCCTGCCGGTCACCGGTGATAGAATCCGCGCAGCAGATCATCCCCGGAAAAATAGACTCCGCATCACCACTGGTGGTCATCGGAGCCGGCACCGGCCTGGGTCAGGCTGCACTCATCCCGCTGCCTTCGGGCAGTTACATCGCCCTTGCTTCCGAGGGAGGCCATGCCAGCTTTCCCTTTGAAAGCCAGGCCGAATTGGAATATATGAAATTTTTGCTTCACGAAACCGGTGAATCTTACGTGAGGTCCGACACAGTGGTCTCGGGGAAAGGTTTGAGCCGGGTGCATCATTTTTTGACCGGTCAAAAGCTGCAGCCGGAAGAGGTGGCTGCTGTACTGAATGAAAATCAACGGTCCTTGCGGTGGATGGCACGCTTTTACGGGCGTGTCTGTCGCAATTTTGCACTGCAGATTCTGGCTTTCGGCGGGGTATATATAGCCGGTGGCGTGGCCGCCAAAATCCCGAATCTCGTCACTCACCGGGAATTTACAAGAGAGTTTCGACGCTCAAAAACCATGTCACATGTGCTCGAAAAGATACCGCTGATGCTGAATTCGAATCAGGAAAGCGGGTTGTGGGGCGCTGCGGTGCAAGGATTGGAACTTTTGAAAGAAAATACTTGAACTTAAAACATGACCCCGAACGTTGTAGCAAAGATACGTTTACAAAATCTTGAGAATGAGAACATTAAATGTAATACTTTATGTATGATAAAAGGAGTAAATCATGTCCAAACTTAACGAACTTGCAGAACTGGGGCAATCCATTTGGTTTGACTATATACAACGATCTTTAATTACCTCCGGAGAATTGAAAGACCTGGTGAACCAGGGTTTGCGGGGGGTTACCTCGAATCCCTCGATCTTTGAAAAAGCCATTTCCGGAAGCTCTGATTACGATTCAGAGTTAAAGCAACTTATCGAAAGTGATAAATCCATTCATCAGATTTATGAATCACTGGCTCTTGCCGATATTGCCATGGCGGCGGAAGTGCTCAAGCCTGTTTATGATGCCACCCGGGGTAGAGACGGTTTTGTCAGCCTGGAAGTAAATCCCGCTTTGGCGCACGACACCCAAAAGACCATCGTTGAGGCCAAACGGCTCTTTGAAAGTTTAAAGCGACCGAATGTACTGATCAAAGTGCCGGCGACACCCGCAGGGTTGCCCGCCATTACGGAACTAATTGCCGCGGGTGTTAATGTGAATGTCACGCTAATTTTTGCGCTCGACAACTACAAAGCGGTGGCCGGGGCTTACCTGGACGGGCTGGAAAAATTAGCCCAAACCGGCCCGTCGGTTTCCGGGGGGTGCAGGCTGGATAGAGTGGCATCCGTGGCCTCCTTTTTTGTAAGTCGCGTGGATTCGGCGGTCGACAAGGCATTGGAAAAAGCCGGCAATACAGCGCTTCAGGGTAAAATTGCTGTCGCCAACTCCAAAATTGCTTACGACGAATATCGGAAGATATTCAGCGGGCCGCGCTGGGAGTCTCTGGCGGACCGGGGTGCCCGCGCTCAAAGAGTGTTGTGGGCCAGTACCAGCACCAAAAATCCGGCCTACCCCGAAAATCTGTATGTGGATGAACTCATCGGGCCCAATACCGTCAATACATTGCCGCCGGCAACCCTGAAAAGTTTTATCGCTCACGGTATCGTTTCCGAAACTTTGACCAAAGGGATGGAAACAGCCCGCAAGGAGATTGCCCAACTGGCAGAACTTGGAATCGATCTAAATGAAATTACGCGTACCCTTCAGGATGAGGGGGTGGCTGCATTTGCCAAGTCATTTGAATCTTTGATAACCGGCATCACGGGAAAACGGGAAAAACTCTCGGCCCGCAAAACAAGCCGGGCGACCGGCGCCACAAAGTAAATGTTGTGATCATAAAACTTAGCAGGGGCTGACGGAGATAAATATTATGATTCAGGCATTGATTTTTGATTTGGACGGCACCCTTGTTCAAACCGAAATTCTGAAAGCCATCTCTTATGCCAAAGCTGCTATCGAACTCGGGGAGGATCAGTTTACCGAAAATGATGTGATCGAAGCCTTCAAAGAAGTGGTCGGGCTTTCTCGCCAGGAAGTTGCCAAAAATTTAATGCAGCGTTTTGAGCTGGAAACCGCAGCAGCCGGCAGAATGAGTGAGCTCGATGTGCTGACCCCCTGGCAGGCATTCGTTCAAGTCCGGATGAAGGTCTATGAATCTATGCTGGCAGACCCCCTGGCAATAGTGAAGTATCGGTGCCCCTACAATCTCGATTTACTGATCTGGGCCCGTCAGCGAAAATTCAAGACCGGTCTGGCCACCATGTCCCACTGTCCGCAAGCCCATCGTATTTTAAGAACCTTGGATATTTTGTATGAATTTGACTTTATCGCTACCCGGGATGATGTCAACGCGGGCAAACCGGATCCGGAGATTTATTTGCTGGTGGCGCACGAATTTAACCTTGAACCCGGCAATTGCCTGGTGATCGAAGATTCGCCTTCGGGTGTTAAGGCAGCGCTGGCGGCCACCATGCCCTGCATTGCGGTGACCACAGATTTTACCAGAAAAAACATTCATGCAAGCAATTTGCTGGAAAAGCAGTGGATTGTCGACGATCCAGCCAACCTCAAAACCGTTGCCAAACGGTGTATCAGCTTGTTTTCAAAAAGGGTCAATTAAATGGGAATCCAGGATGAATTAAAAAAAGAGGCTGCCCATCGTGCAGTTGAATTCATAACATCAGGAATGGTCATCGGGCTGGGTACCGGCAGTACCGCCAAATTTGCGATAGAACGCATCGGCGAATTGCTCCGCAGCGGGTCTTTAAAAAAAATTTCGGGTATACCCAGTTCCGATCAAACCGAAAAACTTGCTCGACAAATGGCCATTCCGCTGACCGGCCTGGATGAGCATTCGGCCGTCGATCTGAATATCGACGGCGCCGATGAAGTCGATCCTGATTTAAACCTGATCAAAGGAGGAGGGGGTGCCCTTCTAAAAGAAAAAATAATCGCCCAGGCCAGCCGCAGAAATATTATTATTGTTGATGACAGCAAGCTGTCTGCGCAACTGGGCAGCCTTTTTGCGCTGCCGGTAGAAATAGTGCCGCTGGCCCGTAAAACCGAAGAGAATTATCTCCAATCTCTGGGCGCATCGGTAACGTTGCGCACCGATGACGACGGCCAGCCGTTCCGGACGGATCAAAACAACTTGATCCTGGATGCCGAGTTAGGTCCCATTGCCGACTTAAAAGGACTGGACCACAAGTTAAACCAGCGAGCCGGCATCGTCGAGCACGGACTTTTTATAGCACTGGCCGATGATGTTATTGTCGCCAAAGAAAGTGGCATCGAACATTTGAAGCGCAAAAATTAGTAGCTGGATCATGCTCGGATTAATTATAGTGAATTGTGGCAGAATTGACTATTATTTCAAATTGATCAACACTGATTCCATAGGATTCAAGGAGTCAAGGGGTCAAGGATTCGAGTGAAATACTAAAAAACTACCAGGCGTAGAGGCTATCAGTGGGGGACTCAGCTTTTAGTGAAAAAGGGGTATTAGGATGAATGATAAAGAAATCGCAGATAGCGAAAGAATACTAAAGACGCTGATAAACTCTCCACAAAACAATCCCTTGAATCCTGGAACCCTGGAATCCTTGAATCCTCTGGACCGGCTATAGTGGAGAAAATCTCCCTTTTATAAATAATCCAGGTAAATATTACCTTAAAAAAAAGACCACAATCAACGGAGTCAAATGATATGGTAAAAAAATACGATGCGATAATCATCGGCACCGGTCAGGCCGGACCTTCTCTGGCCAATCGGCTCGCACAACGAAAAATAAAAACAGCCATCATCGAACGCAACCTGTTTGGCGGTACCTGTGTCAATGTCGGATGCATCCCGACCAAGACCCTGGTGGCCAGCGCACGTGCTGCCTATATGGCGCGTCGCGGTCAGGAATTCGGTGTGTTGATTGACGGGTCGATACAGATCGACATGAAACGCGTCAAAGCGCGCAAGGACGCGGTGGTACGTCAATCCCGTGAAGGTTTGACAACCTGGCTGAAAAACATGTCACACCTGACGGTCTATGAAGGTCACGGCCGATTTGAGGGACCCCACACTATCCGGGTCAACGGAGAACTGCTTGAAGCTGAAAAAATTTTCATCAACGTCGGTGCCCGGGCTGTCGTCCCGGATATGCCGGGATTGAATAAAGTGGATTACCTCACAAATTCCAGCATGATGGCGGTGGATTTTTTGCCCGAACATTTGATCGTTGTCGGTGGCAGCTATATCGGCCTCGAATTCGCTCAAATGTACCGCCGCTTCGGCAGCCGGGTCAGTGTGATCCAGCGCGGTCCGCGTCTGATCCCCCGCGACGACGAGGATGTTTCAAAAGCAGTCAAGGACATCCTCGAAAATGAAGGCATCGATGTGCACCTGAATGCGACCTGTATTGCCATGGAGAAAAAAGATCACCAGGTTATCGCTAAAAACGATTGTACACAGGGACCACCGGAGGTTGCCGGCAGCCATCTGCTGTTAGCCGTGGGGCGCCAACCCAATACCGATGACCTCGGTCTGGACAAGGCCGGTATCGATACGGACAAGCGAGGGTATATATCCGTGGACGATCAATTGCGAACCAATGTTCCGGGGGTCTGGGCCCTGGGAGATGTCAACGGACTGAGCGCTTTTACCCATACTTCATATAATGATTATGAAATTGCGGCCGCCAACATTTTGGACGATGATCCTCGCCGTGTCAGCGACCGCATTCTTTGTTACGGGTTATACATCGACCCGCCGCTGGGCCGTGCGGGGATGACGGAAAAAGAGGTTCGAGAATCCGGTCGTAAAGCATTGATGGGCAAAATGAAAATGACGCGGGTCGGCCGTGCCACTGAGCGCGGTGAAACCCAGGGCTTCATGAAAATTCTGATCGACAGCGCAACCGAAAAGATTCTGGGGGCAGCCATCCTAGGCATCGGCGGAGATGAGGTGATCCATTCCATATTGGACATTATGTATGCCGATGCACCCTACACGGTGATTCAGCGCGCAGTTCACATCCACCCGACCGTAACCGAGTTGATCCCCACCATGCTGGGCGATCTCAAGCCGCTGGAATAGTGCAACTAAAAAAAATCGAGAATAAAGTTATTTGGACATTTTTATCGAACCGCAGAATATCGAATCTTGAATATCGAATGTCGAAGGGGTCCACCTTCGACATTCTGCGGTTCCTTGTTCGACCTGCCCGCCATCGCGAGCCGCTCAGG
>CAMYNZ010000076.1 GCA_947259865.1 uncultured Desulfobacterales bacterium
TGAGTAGGCAAAAAAGACATCCTAGAAAGCGAAAGAATGCTAAAGACGCTATTAAAGTCTTTAGATAACAAACACTTGAATCCTTGACCCCTGGAATCCTTGGACCCTCTTCTCCAACTAAAGTGGAGAAGAACCTTACATAATTATTCAAGAATTAGCATATGTTACGGGTTACGTGTTTCGCGTTGCGGGTTTTTAAAGGATTGAAGCCCTAACTCGCAACTCGCAACCCGCAACAGTTGTTTGGTCAAACGGGCTCACTTTTGATTCAATTCACAACATAGAAATCACATGAATACAAATTCTACCCATATTCCCGACTTTGCCCACCTCCATGTTCATACCCAGTACAGCCTTCTGGATGGTGCCATTAGAATTGAAGACCTCTTAAACCGGAGCCGCGATTTCGGTATGGACGCCGTCGCTATAACTGATCACGGTACCATGTTCGGCGTTATTGAGTTTTTCGAAAAAGCCAGCGCGGCCGGAATTAAGCCAATTATCGGGTGCGAATGCTATATTGCACCGCGGCGCCTGACCGATAAAACCCCCATGGATCACAAAGGTCTCACCCATCTTTTGCTATTGGCCGAAACCCAGGAAGGCTATCAGAATCTGTGCCGCCTGGTCTCGGTTGCCCAGCTTGAGGGATTTTACTACAAGCCGCGGATCGACAAAGAAATTCTAAAAGAAAATCATGAGGGTCTCATAGCCCTCACCGCCTGTCTGCATGGCGAGATTCCCACGCTGGTCAGGCACAACCGGTTCGAGGAGGCAGATAAAGCGGCTTTGGGTTATCTTGATCTTTTCGGTGAAGGAAATTTTTTTCTTGAGGTTCAAAATAACGGCATCGATGTCCAGGAAAAAGTGAATCGGGCCCTGCTGGAGATGAGCCAGCGGTTGTCCATTCCCCTGGTTGCCAGCAATGATTGCCACTACCTCGACAAAGAGGATGTTCGTGCCCATGACGTGCTCCTGTGCATCCAAACCGGTAAAACCGTGCATGACGATCAGCGTTTGAAGTTCCGCACCGATCAGCTCTATTTTAAGCCTAAAGATGAGATGTATGATTCTTTTAAAGAATATCCCGGTGCTTTGGATAACACCGTTGAAATTGCCAAGAGATGCAGCCTGGAATTTGACTTCAAATCCTATCATTTTCCAAAATTTGATACTCGCCAGGACCAGACCGAAGAGGCCGTTTTTGAAAAAAAGGTTCAAGAGGGCTTTGAGCGCATATTAAACCGCATTGTAGCCAAAAATCCCGAGACGGATGAAAAGATCTACCGGGACCGCCTCAAACATGAGGTTTCAATCATAAAAGAAATGGGATTCCAGGGATACTTTCTGATTGTGGCTGATTTTATTCGCTATGCCAAAGAAAACAATATACCGGTTGGACCGGGCCGAGGGTCTGCGGCAGGAAGTATCGTTGCCTATGCACTCGCGATTACCGATCTGGACCCCCTGGAGCATGGGCTGATTTTTGAGCGTTTTCTGAACCCCGCCCGTAAAAGTATGCCGGATATCGATGTGGATTTTTGTATGAATGGCCGGGAAGAAGTATTCAAGTATGTGGTCGATAAATACGGTGGTGGTGACTTTGTGGCTCAGATCATTACCTATGGAAAACTTAAGACACGTGCGGTCATTCGTGATGTAGGACGTGCGCTCGACATACCATTACGGGAAGTCGATCTCATCGCAAAGATGGTCCCCGATGTATTGAATATAAGCCTGGCTGACGCGCTTAAAAAGGAACCCAGGCTTAGGGAAATGGCTGAACAGAAGCCGGAAATAGCCGATCTGTTGAATATTTGCCGCGTTCTGGAAGGATTGCCGCGCCATGCCTCCACCCATGCGGCGGGGGTTGTAATAGCAGATAAGCCTTTGATTGAATATTTGCCGCTGTATCGAGGAAAACGGGGAGAGGTTGTTACCCAATTCGACATGAACGTGGTCGAAAAAATCGGTCTTATTAAATTTGATTTTTTAGGCCTCCGCAACCTCACGGTCATTGCCAACACCCTCGAGCTTATAAAAAAACAGGGGAAAACCCCACCCGATCTCAACAATCTCGATTCTGACGATAGCGAAACATATCGTCTACTTTCGTCCGGTGACACCACCGGTGTTTTTCAGCTTGAAAGTTCCGGTATGAAGGATCTGCTGGTCAGGTTGCGGCCGGAGCGTTTTGACGATATTATAGCCCTGGTGGCACTATATCGACCCGGTCCAATGGAAAGCGGGATGATTGATGATTTTGTGGCCAGAAAGCACGGACAAAAAAAGGTAAAATATCTGGTTCCCGAACTCGAAAGCATCTTAGAAGAAACATATGGTGTTATTGTTTATCAGGAGCAGGTGATGAAGATTGCCGGTGTGCTGGCAAATTATAACATGGCAGAAGCCGATGATCTTCGCAAAGCTATGGGTAAAAAGATCCCGGCGATAATGGCCAAACACAGAGTCCGATTTATGAGCGGCGCCGGAGACAACAGTGTATCTTCCGCAAAAGTCAAAAAGATATTTGACCTGATAGAAAAATTCGGTGGATATGGTTTTAACAAGTCTCATAGCGCCGCTTATGCTCTCATCGCCTATCAAACCGCCTATCTAAAAGCCCACTACCCGGTTGAATTCATCGCGGCATTGCTGACCAGTGAAATGAGCTCCACGGACAGCGTTGTCAAGTATATCGCCGAATGCCGCAGCCACAATATCAAGATCTTGCCACCGGATATAAACGAGAGTTTCAAAGAATTTACGGTTTCCGGTTCAGATATAAGATTCGGTTTGGCTGCGGTAAAAAACGTCGGGGAAGCTGCCATTGACACCATGGTCGAGGCTCGGGAAGAAGATAAGTTTTCTTCTGTATTTGATTTCTGTGAGCGCGTTGATTTAAAGAAGGTGAACAAACGCGTGATAGAAAGTCTTATAAAATGCGGTGCATTTGATACCACCGGGGCCAGGCGTTCCCAAATGTTAGCCGCCCTTGAGGATGCCATCGACTACGGTCAAAGAGTCCAAAAAGAAAAAAACGATCCTCAAATCGGACTTTTCGACAGCGGCCGGGGCAAACCGAAAATCAACGTTCCGGACCCGCCGAACTTACAGGAATGGGATGAGAAACAGCTGCTGTCTTTTGAGAAAGAATCCCTTGGTTTTTATATCAGCGGTCACCCTCTGAAACGCTATGAAGATCTTCTGGACAAGTTTACAAATGCAAATGCTATTACAATAAAAGACGCTAGTGAAGGGGGATGCGTGAGAATCGGTGGAATCGTGAGCGTCGTTAAAATTATAAGAACCAAAAGGGGCGATCAGATGGCTTTTGTGACCGTTGAGGATATGCATGGATCAGTGGAAGCCACGGTATTTTCTACGGTTTATGCCTCCATCAGTGATTTGCTTTTTGAAGACAATCCCATCCTGATTCAAGGGCGGGTCCAAAAGGACGAACAGGCGGCAAAAATTCTGGCCGATTCGGTCGTGCCCATAGAAAAGGTAGAAGAGACCTGGACTGCAAGTATTCATTTCAATCTGGAATTAACCCGCACGGATAGACGTATGCTTTTGGCATTGCAGGATATTTTCAAGCGGTATCCCGGATCGTGCCGGGGATTTATTCATTTGCGGGATATCGACAACACTGAAACCATCATCGCACTTCCCGAGACATTGAACCTAAGGGCGGGTTCGGCCTTGAAGCGCGAAGTCGACGGCTTTCTTGGATACAAGGCCGTGGACACCGTTTGCAGTCCGGCCGGTTCTGCTTCGAATATCAACGGCTCCAGACCGAACAATAGAAAAAGCTATCGCTGATATGAATAAAAAGTTTGACAGGGTTTATCCAGTCTTATTGGCTGGCGGCACTGGAACACGTTTGTGGCCGGTTTCGCGACAGCTTTACCCCAAGCAACTGGCTAAATTCATAGGTGAAGATTCCCTGGTTCAGACCACCATAAAACGATTGGCCTCTTTACTGGATCCGGAAAACATCCGCATCGTGTGCGGAGAGGAGCATGCCCATGAAACCGCCAGACACATGGAAGAGATCGGTATAAAATCGAATGGCAAGATCATTAGTGAACCCTGCGGACGCAACACCGCACCGGCCATATTACTTGCCGCTTTTTATGTTTTAAAAAATGAAAAAGATGCGATTTTGTGCATTTTTCCGGCGGATCATGTCATAAAGGATGAAAACGGCTTTCACGCAAAATTGGAATCCGCCATACGTCTGGCCGAACGTGACTATATCGTAACCTTCGGTATCAAACCCCATTATCCGGAAACGGGTTACGGATATATAGAAGGTGCCCGGGAAGTGGCCGAAGGGGCTTTGAAGATAAAACGGTTTGTCGAAAAACCTGACCGACAGACGGCCAAAGACTATTTAACCGCAGGCAATTATTTCTGGAACAGCGGTATGTTTACCTTCAAGGCATCCGTCATCCTGGAGGAATTTAAACGCCATCAGCCAGGGATTTTTCAATCTATGGCAAAGATGGTGGTCAAAAAAGACCGGCTGACAAATCAACAATATGGGCAACTACCCGATATATCCATTGATTATGCCATCATGGAAAAGACCGCCAAAGGAGTGGTGCTGCCTTCCGAATTCGGCTGGAGTGACATAGGCTCCTGGAAGTCGCTCTATGAGTTTCTTCCCAAAGGAGACTATAACAATGTTATCGACGGTGACGTCATTGCCAGAAATACGCAGAACTGCTTTATTTTAGGCCGCGATCGGCTGATTGCCACCAATTATATCAAGAACATGGTAGTTGTGGAAACTCCGGATTCCGTATTTGTTTCAGATCTTGATAACAGCCGGGATGTCAAATCCATCGTCGAGAACCTTCAGGCCGGGGGCCGCCGGGAATATAGGCAGCATACTACGGTTTCTCGGCCCTGGGGCAACACCACCATGCTCGAAAAACAAAATGATTACACGGTCAAAAGAGTGGATATATATCCCGGCGCCAGAGCCGAGTTAGAACAAGAGCCTCTGAAAATAAAGCACCTGAGCGTGATAAGCGGTTCGGGCCGGTTCGAATCCGCTTCAGGAAAACGACGGTTGAAAAAGGGTCAAACCATCCTCGTATCGGCAAATGAAGCGCTGAAAATTGAAAATCCCGGTGAAGAACCGCTTTGTATTATCGAGATAGAAATGGATGGGTGATGATCTGTGCTGAATTCCGCTACTGGACGTTAGCCCCTTCGTTTTTATCGGTGTCATCAGTGTAATCCGTGGTCAATAAATTCCAGGGTTTTTTTACCACAGATGACACGGATGACACGGATAACGCTAATAATAAAAATCGTTGTATATGGCATAAATATAGGCGGATAAAATGTATTTTTGAGATAGTTTCCAGAAAGGATGCTAATTTTACCATGAAGGTCCCACTGCTTGATTTGAAAGCCCAGTACCGGTCGATACGTGAAGAGATACTTAAAGTAACCCAAGAAGTTTATGAGAGCCAGTATTTTATCCTCGGACCGCATGTGGAAGCTCTTGAAAAGGAGATTGCCGAATACTGCGCCACCCAATATGCCCTGGGTGTTTCCTCCGGAACAGACGCGCTGCTAATTTCTCTGATGGCCGCCGATATCGGGCCGCAAGATCGGGTGATTACCTCCCCATTTACTTTTTTTGCCACCGCCGGCTGCATCGCCCGGACCGGGGCCAAACCCGTATTCGTTGATATTGATCCCCGGACCTACAATATTTCCCCCCAGGGTATTGAAAAAATCCTGGCTGACATGAGCCGGGAAGAGCGTTTACAGGTGAAGGCTATCGTGCCTGTTCATTTATACGGTCAATGTGCTGAGATGCAGCCGATTCTGCAAATCGCTAAAGAAAATAATCTTTATGTCATCGAAGACGCAGCCCAGGCGATCGGGGCGGAATACGATGGCAAACGTGCGGGTTCAATGGGAGATTTTGGTTGTTTTTCATTCTTTCCCTCCAAAAATTTGGGGGCTTTCGGTGATGGTGGAATTGTTACCGCCAGTTCGGAGGAATTACATGAACACCTAAAGATAATGCGGGTACACGGCTCTCGCCCAAAGTATTATCACAAGTTTATTGGTGGCAACTTTCGTCTGGATGCCCTTCAAGCCGCCGTGGTATCGGTTAAGCTCAAATATCTGGATGACTGGAGCAGGGGACGCCAGGAAAATGCTAAAACATACCGTGAACTGTTTGCTGCTTCAGGTTTAGAGAGTATTACGCTTCCAGTCGAAAAGGAAAATCGCCATATTTATAACCAGTTCGTGATCCAGGTGCCGGAAAAAAGAGACGAGTTGCGCCGGTTTTTGCAGCAAGAAGATATAGGAACCGAAATTTATTATCCCGTTCCCCTGCATCTCCAGGAATGTTTTGCCTACCTCAATTACTCCAAAGGCGACTGCCCGATCTCGGAGCGAGCTGCCACGCACACCCTGGCACTGCCGATTTATCCCGAACTCACAGACGACCAGCAGGCTTTTGTAGTAGAAAAAATAAAAGAATTTTATACTTAACCCAGCGGTGGGGCCTTCAAACACACCAAAAAGCCTGCCATAAATCCGACACTTTTCGTTTCCCAGCCACACCCCTTGCAGAAATATCAGCTTAGATCTTGATCATACCTTGTAAAAATCTGCTTATATATTGGGTTATTTCACTCAGATAGTTGTGGCAAACTTCACAAATGAAAGTTATTGAATTGTACCTAAATTTAGAATGGCCGACCCGCATGGATCACATTTTTCAGTTGAATTTATTGAGGATTTTTAGCGCTTAAACAAAGAATATGTAAATAAGCCTTTAAAGGGTATGAATTTTGCACATAACTAAATTGACGAGAAATAGGAACATTAATGAATGCCGGCCATGCTGGCTGTGCGGAAATCAAAACCAAGTGATTGAAAATTTAATTTGTTATGAGTATTTTACTTTTATCAATTTTATTTGTAGTATCTCTTTTTTGCCTGTACTTTGCGATAGTGTGCTTAATTGTCGCGTGCCGTGAAAATGAATTACCTGACATTGAAGATTTGGAAATACAAAAAGACAGTTAATGCACCAACCGATCCGTCAATCTAAACCACGCAATT
Source organism: uncultured Desulfobacterales bacterium (assembly GCA_947259865.1). Next base: position 7,111 of record CAMYNZ010000076.1, read on the forward strand.
TCTGGCCCGCTAGTGCTTTGTACTAACGCTCATCTGTCGATATTTGCTTGCCTCTCTGACCGAAAATTTTATGCCCTCCCCAAAAACTACGTTGACAACTAAATTCGCTTTCGTTATCTGTATACCCTTTATTAGGTCTATTTAGCACTTCCGCAGATTGCGCTCTTTTTGCATCCGGTAATAAATTAATATCATTAGCTTTATCGTATTTTCACCGCGACACCCCTCTGATTTTATTATTATACTCGTAGCAACCATTTAAAAAAACGGAGGAGAATTTGTCATGAAAATTTCGGTGGACATAATCTGAGAATTAATAACCCTTTACCAACTTAAAACCGGATGAGTAGCAAAAAGCCATGCCAATGAACACTCAGCCAACAGAGCTGTCCCGGGTGGCATCTGAAATAGAAGATGCGGTTGACAATGTCCTCCAACAATCGAGCGATTTGCCGGAGGCGTTATTACTGTTCAGACCGACCCAGAGCGCGTGGTGTATCAAGGAGGTTGTCGGACACTTAATCGACTCGGCCTCTAATAACCACCAGCGTATGGTTCGCTTGCAGGTCAAAGACCGATTGGTTTTTCCCGACTACCAGCACGACAACGATAAATGGGTTAGATTACAGGGATATACCAAAAGACCCTGGCCGGAGCTTTTAGCCCTCTGGCAGCAATTCAACCGGCACATTGCGCACCTGATACGATCGGTGGATGCGAGTTGTCTTAAAAACGTTTGGATCCAGGATTCAAAATCGCCTATTTCGCTGGTAAATTTGATGCGCGACTACCTTCGGCATCTCAGGTTGCACCTGGACCAGATCGATGAAATAAAACAACACTGGACATGACCTTATCAGAAAAAGAACGGTTCCAAACCGCCGGGAGACGGGCCAAACGTTTGGCGGACCAAAAAGAAAGGGAGGATGTTCCCGATGGATAAGAAAGCCTTAATTATAAGGGTAGCTGAAAAGTTAGGTGGCATTCCCCAATCTGATGCCGCCAATGCAATCGAAGCGGTTTTTGAATCAATCGCAGAGGGTTTGCAAGAAGATGGTGTTGTAAAAATCGGCAAGTGGGGAACCTACACGGCAGAGGATATGGGTTAACCTTTCTCGCATGTGACCATTTTGGGGACGCCGGGTTTTAAGCAGCTTATATTTAACGTGATATCAGCTACTTAAAACTTAAAACCTAAAACTTATAACTTAACGGGTTGTTGCTCAAATGTATTTGAGCAGCAACCTGTTATATACTACTTGACCGTGAAATGAATAGCACCCGGTGAGCCGGGTGTCGCCGGGCGGCCAAGGCTGATGATCCCGGTGCCGGATAAAAGGGTTTCATCCCTTTTAATATAGATGCTGTTTTGATCGGGAAGATGCACGTAGGTGCCGTTGGAACTATTGTCGATCAGTACAAATTTTCCTCGGCGGTATTCGATACGTGCATGAAATCTGGAAATACGTTGATAATTGAGAACCAGGTCGTTTTTGCGTTGGCGTCCCATTGTGATGCTGGGCTTGCCCTGGTCAACCTTTATTATGCTGTCTCCCTTTTTGAGCTCCAGGCAGGATTTCAGGCTCAATGTGACCGCGGCGCGATCGAGCATTACGGTTATATCATCCGGTTCCCATATGTACTCATATATGTTGAGTTCGCCGCTTTTGCCCTTTATCGTGTCTTTATCAAGGAATCGGACCGAAGACTGATATTCCGGTGTCAGTGATTTAAACGTTTGTTCGGTGATCAGGATTTGTTGCGGTTTTGCCAGTGACGCCATACGGGCCGCCAGATTGACCGCATCTCCGAAGATATCACCATTCTCTCTGATGACCGGTCCGACGTGTATCCCGATATAAATGTCCGGGGTTTTCTGGTCAGGGCTGTCGTCAGAAGGTATTTTTTCAAGGGTCAGCTGCATGGCAATGGCCGCTTTTACGGCATTATCCGGATTCTGAAATGTGCACATTACGGCATCGCCTATGGTTTTTATTACTGTGCCCTGGTGCTGGCAGGCAACATCTGAAAACCGGGAAAGGCATCTGGAGATGAGCCTTTGCGCAGTTTCATCACCCATAAGCTCGTAAAGCTGGGTGCTCCTGGCAACATCGGCAAACAGAATGGCAATGGAAACCGTTTCTCGCGGCATACGACCCCCCTTAAAAAGGGGACTATAGAAAAATGAAATCCTTAAGTCAAATGTTACCTGGCACCGGGACAAGGCAGCTAAAAAAATGCCCCGACCCCTGAACTATTTGAGGGGTCGGGGAGTTTTTTGACGGGGTCGCTGCATGAATCATCAGCGACTGCATCGTGCAAACTCATGCATAAGGGGTCGTAGCCAAAGAACAGCGATTTGACATTATAACAAGAGGTTAGGGGTAAAATCAACATCGTGCCCCGAAGATAGGTTTGGATTACCGCCTGTTCTTTCTCAACGCTCCCTAATGCATTCAGACAGTGCACGATTTCGCTGCTGATAATTGATTTCGCTATTATCAAAGCTTGGCAGGAAAAATGCCCCGACCCCTGAACTATTTAGCTACCCGGTGTTTTTTCTCCTTAATTGCCAGTGTGAACAAAATGGCCAGCAGCGCCAGGATCGCTGAAATAATAAATACCAGTCGATAGCTGCCGGTCCGATCAAATATCTCGCCCCCCATGTATGTCCAGAAACCACCTCCCATATGATGAATGGTGGTGATTACACCGGATATAAGCCCGACATGAGAAAACCCGTAAAGCCTGCCGACCAGAATGGCGTTGAGCGGAGCCGTGACCAGCAGGGTGAATCCGAAAGCGCAGGCAAATACATAGAAGGCAAATTGATTCTGATAATTTAAAATCATGGTAAACAGGAAAAATCGCAATAAAAATGTGAGGGCAATCGGGGTTTTGGTGCCGATTGTGTCAGATGCCGGGCCTGCGACAAGTAATCCTAACAGACTCATTAGACCCAGCCAGGCTAACATGTTGCCCGCCCCTGTGGGAGATATATTATAATCGGTTACCATCGGGATGAGATGCGTGGTGACCATGAAGTCAGCACTACCGCAAATAAACATCAAGGTTATAAAAAACCAGAAGGAATATGTTTTGGCCGCGTCCGCTAAACTTAAATCCCCGGCTATAAAACGACCGGGCTTTTGGACAGCATCTCCCGCTTGGGCGTCATGTTTATGGTGTCCGTAGGATTTTAACCCGAGATCCTGGGGATCGCCTTTGATTATAAACAGTGCCAGGGCCGATATAATCAGCAACATTATCAGACCCACGGAAAAATACGAAATTCTCCAGCCATATCGCAATACAACGGCCATAAGCAGCGGTACCAGAATAAATTGGCCGATGGAACTCCCGGCAAGCCCCAGGCTGACGGCCAGACCGCGGCCTTTGGTAAACCATTTGCTCAAAAGAGCGGCATACAACGGAACAGTTGTCCCTCCCATACCGGCTGCGGCTATAATTCCATAGAAGACCAGAAATTGCCAAAAAGAATTAATAAAAGCCAGACTCATAAAACCGGCGGAAATAAATAAGTTGGAAATGATAATCACCCATTTGGGTCCGTAGCGGTCATAATATTTGCCTGTAAAAATAAGAGAAGCGGCGTAAATCGTCATATTGAGAAAAAAAGCCAGGGAAATTAAACCGCGATCCCAGCCGAATTCCCACATCAGCGGCTTGAAAACCACACCGATCGAAAATCTCACACCCGATGTGAGGAACAGAATTGCGAAGGTTGCAGCCAGAACATACCAGCCATAAAAGATGTTTAATTTAAAAGATGATAATTTTGAGATCATACGAAGCTCTATGTTGATGCCGTGGGTTGCAGGCGGGCGGCACATCTTAGGGTGATATAGACACTAAAGTCAAGCGACTTGGAGAAATTGACATTATTACACTTATCATTTAAGGGTAGGGGTTGAATTTTATGCTGTGAGTGTATCCAGATTAAATCTAGCTAGCCGTTTATATAACTAGAAATAATGACGGATTCTGAAAAAGAAGAAAAAATGGTCATCACAACCTGCCCTTACGACTGCGGGGCGCGGTGTCTATTAAAAGTGTATGTTGCTGATGGCCGAATCACCCGTATCGGTACCGACGATCACCGCGGACCGGGTTTGAAGGCCTGTATCCGGGGGCTTTCCCAGAAAGCGGTCGTTTATTCTCCCGAACGCCTGGCGCATCCTCTGAAACGGACCGGTGCGCGCGGCAGCGGAAAGTTTGAAAGGATTTCCTGGGAGGAAGCCCTTGACACGGTTTCCGGTGAACTCAAAAGGGTCAAAGAAAAATATGGCCCGCATTCGGTCTTTCTCATGGACTATTACGGATCAGAAGGTGCCCTGCATGCAACCAGAAGCGGGGCGGCGCGTCGTTTTTTTAATCTCTGGGGAGGGTGCACCGCCAACCGCGGCAATACCTCCATGGAAGCGGCCATTTTCGCCTCGCAAACAACTTTCGGCACTGCCATTACCGGCAACAGTCGCGACAATTTGCTCTACTCGGATCTGATTATCCTGTGGGGCTGGAATCCATTGATTTCCCGATTTGGGCCCGACACGGCATCCTACCTGGCGATAGCCAAAAAAATGAGACCGTAACGCCGATTGATTTGCATTTTTCCCTCCTTGATAAGACCGCAAGGCTTTCCTATATTGTTCAATATTATTAATCTCTTATTATATTATATAATTCCGCCAAAGTAAAATCGTATCTTGAGCTATTGGCTGGTTCAGGGTTAATGAAAGATTAAACCGCAGAATATCGAACATC
>CAMYNZ010000077.1:0-11790 GCA_947259865.1 uncultured Desulfobacterales bacterium
CCAAGAAGCGCGTAAACATCTGCGCAAATACAATTCTTCAAATGAATCTATTTTACGTTTTTTCCGTATCAAGGACGTTAGTCCTAAACGAATTTGGATTTGGGTTGCTGGCGCATTCATAGCGGTTACCCTGACCTTTTGGTTCACACGCCCGGATCCTGCAGGACCACCCCTCCGGACGCAACCGCCAGAGAAGTCCGGCAGCGCAATGGTGGTAAGGAAAAATATTAAAAGGGCTGAACCGCTGTCGAGGCGGGTAAACCGGCCAGCCAAATCAAAGCAAAATACTGAAAGCCGCCCCAAAACGGCTCCCTCGGCCTTAACCGCTCCAAAAGCAAAACCCAAAGCAGATCTAAAAAAAGTTGAGCGCCCTCCAAAGATTGCCGTCATCTATAAAGAAAGCGCTGATATACAACCTGAACGGGAAACCGCCCCAAAACATATTTACCGTGAGAAATGGCTGTTACGGCAAAACCCCTCTTTTTACACGATTCAGATAATGGGGGGCAGAAACGAAAAGGCATTACGGAATTATGTTCAAACCAACCGCCACCGTTACCGGGGCCCCATGGCTTATTATCAAACGAAATATAAAGGAGGCATTTGGTACCCGTTGCTTTACGGCATCTATCCCACCCGTGAAAAGGCTTTAGCCGTCCAACGAGCATTACCGGAAGACATCCAGAGATTGTCACCGTGGATTCGAAAATTATCGACGGTTCACAGGGCTGTCAAAGAAGGCAATAAATAATGAACCAACTAATTTGTCAGTAAATGTGATATTAGAAAAATTCAGTAACCCAGAAACTCTTTGAATTTGCGGATGATATTGGCCCCCGGTTCAGTTATCTCTCTAATTTTAAAAAAATATCCGGCTGCCAGTAATATTACCATAAATAAGACGCCGGTGATCAGGCAGACCCACAGGCTGCCCCAAAAGGACTCGATGTCGATACCGGCTAAGAAGGTGGCCTTAAAATAGGCCAGAAATAGCCCGAGGAGACCGCTAAATACAATAATGCCGCCGTAAAATCGATACACATTACCGCTTTCTGTATTCTTGGTTCGCCTATTCCAGAGGGTATATAAAAGAACAACCTGAAAAATCGAGGAAAGTGATACCGCCAAAGCAATCCCGCCGGCACCCATCATTATCATACCGTACCAGTACAGTGGTAAGCTCAACAATACCGCCAGCGTCCCAAAAATCGCCGGGAAAAGTGTATTTTGCATAGCATAATAGCCCCGCACGACAACGGTATAGGCAGAAAGCGCAAAAGCGCCCGCTAAAAGGAAAATAAGTATCTGCGCGGTCAGTTCGGTTGCGCCGGCATCGAATTTTCCGCGTCTGAATATGACAAGAACCACTTCATAGCGAAGCACCATCAGCAGGACCGAAAAAGGAATCACCAGGGCCAGATAACGAAGGGTGCGGTTTAACAGACGGTTCAATTCCTCCAGTTTGTCATCGGCAATCAGCCGGGACATGTACGGGAATGCAGCCACTCCCACGGCCTGTCCGAATAATCCGACCACAACAAATAATATGGTCTTACTGTAAAGCAATCCGGCAATGCCCCCCGCTGGCAAAAAGGCGCCGAAAAATCTCATAAAAAACTCCATGGAAAACATCATGGTTAAGCCCAGCATAAGCGGCAGGGTCAACAAAACATATTTTTTTAAGTCCGGGTGAAAAAAATCGAATTCCGGTTTAAACGTCATACCTGCTTTTTTTGCGCCCCACAACTGGACGGCAAAGTTGCCGAAAAATGCACCTCCCAGAACGCCCCAGGAAAATCCTTCCATACCGATTTTAGGTCCTAATACCAGGCCGCCTGATATTATACCCAGATTATAGAGCAACGGGGCCAGGGCCGGTATCACAAATTTTTCCCTGGCAAATTGAACGGCCATAAATAATCCCCCGCAAAAAAAGAAAAATTGGGCCGGCATTATAATGCGGGTCATCCTCACGATAGCGGCTTGATTCCCGGGATCGCTCCGCCCGCGGGCGATAATGTCCACTATTTCGGGAGTGAAAACAAAACAAATCACAATAAACAGTAACATCAGCAATCCAAAACAGGTCAAAATGACGGAAAAAACACGCCAACCCTCGTCGTCTCGATTTTTTGCCAGATAGGCTGAAAAAATCGGTATAAACGTCACGGATAAAAAGCCGCTCGCTAAAATATGATTTAAAACTTCGGGAATTAGAAACGCCAGCTGATAGGCATCGACTTCGCCGCTGGCACCGCTGATATAGGCAATGGCCATATCCCTGGGCAGGCCCATCAAGCGGCTCAAAAACACCGAACCCATCATTATGGCAGAAGCGATACCGACTTTTTTATACAGCAGTTGTGACATGGGTTAAAAAATGATAATTGTTGAGAAGTTATATCCATAACCCGGAAAAGATGGGACAAGAAAGGTTCAGGGCTCAGGGTTCAACATTCTATATTGAGATAAGGATAACTTCCTTATTTTTTGTCACATAACGCAAAAAAATTATTATCACGGAACTAATTTATACACCAGACGACGCCCATGGGTATAACGTGTGCCGGGTCTTATCAAAAAGATTACAAAAACGCAAAATAACTCGTTATTATTTTTTTAAATTTTCATTTTCATTCAAACCCAAATAATGATAAGAAAAAGCGGCATCCAACTGAATATTTGAAGTCAGACGTTCAATATGAATTAATCGGTGCACTTGCAGCCGGGTGCGTAACACGCAGTTTGTGCGGCAAGAAATTTAAGATACGAGGCGCCCTATGTTTCAACTGCTACGGGAATGGATAGACCGCTATTTTTCCGACCCCCAATTTGTGATCCTGAGTTTTTTGATTGTCCTCGGTTTTGTATTTATCTTCTGGCTGGGGGATATGCTCATCCCGGTTTTTGCGAGTATTGTCATTGCGTATTTATTAGAAGGGATGGTGGCCGCTCTTCAGCGCTGGCGTGCACCCCGCTTGGTATCAGTAGTGGTGGTATTCCTTTTATTTATGACCTGTCTATTGGCATTGATAATTGTATTGCTGCCGAAATTGTCTCGGCAGGTGGGCCAGCTTTTGCAGGAATTGCCTGCCATGTTGGCTATGGGACAAAATCAATTAATGCTGCTGCCCGAGCGTTATCCCGATATTATTTCAGAAATCCAGATAAAGCAATTTCTGAATTTTATAAGTTCTGAATTTACCAGCTTGCTGCAGAGGCTGCTCAGTTCTACGGTGGCCTCGGTGCGAGGATTAATCTCGGTGCTGGTATATTTGGTGCTCGTGCCTTTTTTGGTATTCTTTTTTCTCAAAGACAAAACCAAAATTATTGAGTGGTTGTCCGGGTTCTTACCCGATCATCATAAACTGACAACTGAAGTCTGGCACGAGGTCAACCTGCAAATCGGAAACTATATTCGTGGCAAGCTCTGGGAATTGCTAATCATTTGGGGGATAAGCTGGCTAACCTTCCAACTGCTGGGGTTGCAATTTTCTATGCTGCTTTCTTTTTTTGTGGGTTTATCCGTCCTGGTACCCTATATTGGCGTGACCGTGATGTTTTTGCCAGTGATGCTTATCGCCTATTTCCAATGGGGCTGGGCCTCGGATTTTGCTTACGCGATCATTGCCTATACAGTTATACAATTGCTGGATGGCAATTTACTGGCACCGCTGCTGCTCTCTGAAGTTGTAAATCTTCATCCGGTGGCCATAATTGTGGCGGTGCTGTTGTTTGGAGGTTTGTGGGGAATTTGGGGATTATTTTTTGCGATACCGCTGGCGACACTTACACACGCCGTGATAAAAGCCTGGTTTAACACGCGAGCCGAACCAAAATCGTCCGAAGAAGTTCCGGCCGGTAATGGTTAAAATTCAGCGCCATTGATTTAAAACGGTGGAAAGTGTCTACCCGGGCAATCGGGACATAAAAGAATCAAAAATAACCTTGAATGTTGGTCAAATCTGCATTAAAGTATGTCAACTCCCATACATCGTGCGTTTCAGCTACACCACCCGTCAAACTTTTAAGTTATTGAAAGACCAACCGGCAATAAACACGGAAGTGATCTCCTGATGACGATTCAAAACGTTTCCTTGCTTGAAGCGCAGCGGGTGTTTTCAGATCATTATTAAAAGGAGGGGCGACGTTGCAATTTAAACAATCCGACCGCAAATCCGGTACTTTCAAATCGCTTGGCATATGCCTGGGCGCATCCACCATATCGATAGTCCACCTTGAACAGGAGCTTGACGCCAACGGGCGGTCCGGAAAGGCTGTACCCCAAAATCTCCGAATCGTTAATTATCATTTGCATCCCCACGAAGGCGACCCCAAAAAGACCCTTCGCTTGGCCATAAAGGATCTTGATTTACATTCTTTTGACCGAATTGCAGCCACCGGCAGAAAGTTCCGTTATTTTGTTAATTTGTCTTCGATTCCGGAACCCGAAGCAGTCGAATATGCCTACCAATTCGTCAAACATCAAGATATCGACAGCCCGGCGGTTGTTTCTGCCGGTGGTGAAACGTTTATGGTTTACGCATTAGACGGCTCCGGACGTATATCCAATGTGATTACCGGAAATAAATGCGCCTCCGGAACCGGTGAGTTCTTTCTTCAGCAATTGCGCCGGATGGACGTCTCACTGGATGAAGCCGCTCAATGGGCCGCCGTGGAAGAACCCCATCACGTTTCCGGCCGGTGCTCGGTTTTTTGCAAATCCGACTGCACCCATGCCACCAACAAAGGAATCCCCAAACCCCGGGTCACCGCCGGTCTCTGTAAAATGATGGCCAACAAAATCCTGGAACTCCTGAAAAAGGTAGAAAGGCGCAACCTGATGGTAACGGGGGGCACCGCCCTCAATCGCATGATGATCGAATATCTGCGCCAGGAAATTCCCGGGCTGATCGTTCCGGAAGAAGCGCCCTACTTCGAAGCACTGGGAGCAGCCCTGTGGGCTCTGGAGCATCCAACAAATCCCTATCCGGGCCACGAGCAGTTATTTGTTTCCGGCGCCGCCTCCTTTGATACACTACCACCCTTGCAGGACTTTATGGACCAGGTGCAGTTTAAAACCATGGAAACGGGACAAATACGCCCCGGTGATACGTGCATTCTGGGTCTGGATGTGGGATCCACGACAACCAAAGCCATTCTTTTACGCACAGACGACGATGCCATGTTGGCCTCGATATACCTGCGAACCAGTGGAGATCCGGTGGGTGCCTCCCGGAATTGCTATCGTGCCCTTCTGGACCAGGTAAATAAACACGTTGACCCATCCCAAATTTCCATCATCGGATTGGGCGTGTGCGGATCGGGTCGTCAAATCGCTGGTCTGCACGCACTTACGGATGGCGTGATCAATGAAATTATCGCCCATGCCACCGCTGCCGTATATTTTGATGCTGGTGTCGATACGATTTTTGAAATCGGCGGACAGGATGCCAAATACACCTATATCACCAACGCAGTGCCTTCTGACTATGCCATGAATGAGGCCTGTTCGGCCGGTACCGGATCGTTTTTGGAAGAATCGGCCTATGAAACCCTGGGTGTAAAAATGGAAGAGATCGCGGATGTAGCCTTGCAAGGCAAGCAGCCACCCAATTTTAACGATCAATGTGCGGCGTTTATTGCCTCGGACATCAAAAATGCCATTCATGAAGGTGTCGAACACGAGGACATTGTCGCCGGCCTGGTGTACTCGATTTGTATGAACTACTCCAACCGCGTCAAGGGTAACCGCCCCGTTGGTGATAAGGTATTTATGCAAGGCGGGGTTTGTTACAATAAGACCGTTCCGCTAGCGATGGCCTCGCTGGTGGGCAAACCGATAATCGTTCCCCCGGAGCCCGGATTGATGGGGGCTTTTGGTGTGGCTCTCGAAGTCAAAAAAAGAATTGAAACCGGCTTGATAAATAAACAGCCATTCAGCCTGGAAACCTTGGCAAATCGCGAGGTGGCCTATGACAAAACCTTTGTTTGCAAGGGCGGCAGGGAAAAATGTGACCGGCGTTGTGAAATAGCAATGATCGAAATCGAGGGTAAGAAATATCCGTTCGGCGGTGCTTGCAACCGTTATTATAACCTGCGCCGCAATGTACGCTACGATGTGGAAAAGTTGGATTTAGTGCGCCTGCGCCAAAAACTTATCTTCGAAAAATATGGGGTTAAAACACCGCAAGAAATCGGATATAAACGCAAGGGGGCCGTTGGGTTCAATCGCAGTTTCCTGGTCAACAACTACTATCCCCTGTATTCCAACTTTTTCGCCGCACTGGGATACGAAGTGGTCTTACCCGATGTTGCCTCTCAAGAGGGTATCGACCAGAGAAATGCTGCCTTTTGTTATCCGGCAGAACTGGCTCACGGCTTTTTTTACCAATTGTTAGAATCTGAAAATCAACTGGATTTTCTGTTCCTGCCTCATTTCAAAGCCGTGCCGAATCTGGATGATAATGGCGCTTCTCAATCCCAGGTATGTCCTCTGGTTCAGGGCGAAACCTTTTTTCTGCAAACTACCTTTCGTAAAAAAATCGCCCAAATTGCGCAAAAAGGAACCAAGGTACTAGCACCGCTGCTGAATCTAACCGAGGGGTTGGACAATGCCAGAGACCCTTTAATCAAGACCGCCAAACAAATGGGGATAGGCCGCAAAGCGGCTGAAAAGGCTTTTGAAAAGGCATTGCAGCAGCAAGAAAACTGCTTTGCTGAGATGAAGAAGATCGGTCAACACGTTCTTTCAGAATTGGAGTCGGACCCGGAAAAATTTGCCGTGGTAATTTTTTCCAGACCTTATAATGGTTTGGTGGAGGAAGCCCACATGGGAATTCCCCACAAGTTCGCTTCCAGAGGCATTCTTGCCATACCATTGGACTTCCTGCCATTTGATGAAGAGCGGTCCAAGCGGCATATGTATTGGGGTATGGGAAAGCTAATTATGAAAGCCGGTCGCCTGGTCATGCGCCATCCGCAACTATTTGGAACATATATAACCAATTTCTCCTGCGGCCCCGATTCTTTTGTCATCGGATTTTTCAGAGAAATTATGGGTCGCAAACCCTCTTTAACCCTCGAACTGGACAGCCATACGGCCGATGCCGGGCTGGAAACCCGGGTCGAAGCCTTTCTGGATATTGTCAATGCTTACCGACAACTGGTGGCCAATCATAAGATCCCGCCCAAAGAGCACACATTCGTGCCGGCTCGCACAGTTATGGAAAACAATGCCCTCAAAATCATTAACTCAGACGGCGAGATTTTGCCCATGGAAGATCCTCGCGTAACCGTGCTGCTGCCTTCCATGGGACAAATGGCCTCAGAAGCATTTGCCGCGATTTTGAGAGGATCGGGCTTGAAGGCCAAAGCGCATAAACAGGCTGACGAAGCCATCCTGAAACTGGGTCGGGCCAATACCTCCTGTAAGGAATGCCTGCCACTCATCCTTACAACCGGAACGCTGCTCAGTTATATCCAAAATACTAAACGCCCCGAAGAGATACTGGTGTATTTTTTTGCCACCGGAACCGGTCCTTGTCGATTCGGTCAGTATTATATTTTCATGGAGGATTTAATAAAACGGCTCGAAATACCCGATGTGGCACTATTTACCCTGTCCAGTGAAGATTCTTATGTGGGTCTGGACAAGGATTTCGATCGACAGGGTTGGTGGGCCGTTGTCGTATCCGATGTTATGGAAGACATTCGTTCCATGATTATGGCCAATGCCTCAGACACGGACAGGTCCATGGCGGTGTACGACAAAGAGTGGCAAAAAATATTGGTTGCATTGGAAAAAGGTCAGTTTGAAGTGCTTGAGCAACAGCTTGAGCAAACGGCCGAAAAACTGCGCGGTCTTCCCATGAAGCAACCACCGCAAGCGGTGCCCACCATTACCTTAACCGGTGAAATATTTGTTCGCCGGGATGCCCTGTCACGGCAATATCTGACGGAACGTCTGGCCGAAAAAGGATTTGCCACGGTCTGTTCGCCAATTGCTGAGTGGGTCCAATATTGCAACTACATGGTAGATCAAGGAATTAGTTCCAACGGATTTAACCTGAAGCAGAAGCTGAAAATAAAGCTTCGCAATTTATTCCAAAACCGCTACGAAAAGCAAATCAAATTAACGCTGTCGCGCTCGGGGCTGGTGCATGCAGACCCACTTAAGGTGGAAGAATTTATAAATAATGCCAGCCCGCATATATCGCAGGATCTGGCTGGAGAGGCCGTTTTAACCATCGGAGGATCCCTGACCGAGGTCGTTACCCACTCCTGCGGTGTAATCGCCATTGGTCCATTCGGCTGCATGCCCAACCGCCTGTCAGAATCTATTCTAAACGAGACCATGAACCGCGATGACAAACTGGCCACTGATCCCAAAAATAAGCAACTGCGAACCGTCCTCACGGACGTGGAGGAGTTGCCATTTTTGGCAATTGAAAGTGATGGCTCGCCATTTCCGCAACTCATCCATGCCCAGCTGGAAAGCTTCTGTCTGCGCGCCAAACGGCTGCATGACATTATACACAACGGTCATTAGAACAGGGATCTGGGTATTTTTTTAAGACAAGATGCCAGGCTATAGCCTGTTTAGCCTCGCTTAGTATTCCCTGTTCGATATTCGACTCGGCTGCCTTCGACATGAGCTCAGGCCGAATGTAGCTCGTCGCAGGCTGCGGTTCAAAAGAATTGCCTCGATTCCTGAATCAGATGACGGTACTATATTGGAAGCACCCTTAAGACCAACGTCAAAGGCGCGAATGAATGAACGGGTCTGCCAATCAGGAAATCATACAACTCCCCGAACCTGTTTTGAACGGTGCCCTATCCGTCGAAAAAGCTCTCGTCGCCAGAAGATCCGTCAGATATTACGCCGCTTTACCCCTGACACTGGCCGAGTTATCGCAGATCCTGTGGGCCGCCCAGGGTCTTTCCGGTCCAAGCGGTTTAAGAACAACTCCTTCGGCCGGGGCCCTCTACCCCCTTGAAGTTTACATCCTGGCCGGAAACGTGACGGGTTTGACTTCGGGTATGTATAAATATGGTTGTGCGGGTCATGTTTTAATGAGGACCGGGAAAAAGGACAAAAGAGCAGAACTTTATAATGCGGCCTTGAGACAGGGTCCGATAAAAAGCGCTCCGGTGATCTTGATAATTTGTGCCGTGTATGAACGGATGACCGCAAAATATGGTCAACGAGGAATCCGATATACAGACATGGAGGCCGGACATGCGTCTCAAAATGTTTACTTACAAACAGAATCTTTGGGGCTGGTCACACTGGCCATCGGGGCTTTTCATGATTCCAAAGTAAAAAAGATCGTTAATATGCCAAAAGCTGAACGGCCGTTGTATCTGATGCCGATTGGAAAATAACTTCAAGAAGTGGTTTCTTGCCACACGAACAAGGAATCAATCCGAATTATAACCGGCAAACGGGCCAACGGGTTCAACGGGCCAACCTATCTCCCCTACTTTTCATCATCACTGCGGGCAACTTGAATTCCTTTTTCATGATCAACAGTGGCCAATATAAGCCCGCCAACAAAAAAGAAAATAACAATTGCCAAAATACTTATCCTGCTTGTACCCGTTAATTGCCCGACGATACCAAATAGCAGGGGCCCAGCGATACCTGCAAATTTGCTGCTCACATTATAAAAACCAAAAAATTCTGCTGATTTAGATAGCGGCGACATGGAGCCATACATAGATCTGCTAAGAGCCTGGGTTCCACCTTGAACCATTGAAACCAAAAAAGCCAGAAGCCAGAAATGTAAGGGCGTTTTCATGAAATATCCCAGAAAGGCAATGATTGTATAAACACCCAAGGCAAGAAGGATCGAATTTTTGGTTCCAATTCTGTTGGGTAACCTGCCAAATAACAAGGTAAATGGAAATCCAAGGAATTGCACCATAAGGATGGCTCCGCGCAGATGAATCCCGCCAATCCCAACTTCCGCTCCAAAAATCACAGCCATAATAATGATGGTTCCAACACCGTCATTATAGATCCAAAAGGCTACCAAAAACTTTATTAAATCTTTAAATCTCCTGATATCCCTGAATGTCCTTTTCAGTCTCTGATATCCGGCCACAACAGGATTAGAGCTTTCATCTTTCGAACGGATTGCGGGAGGCTCGGAAACATTCTTGAAAATGGGTATGGAAAAAATCGCCCACCAGATAGCAACGGTAAGAAAAGATATTCTTGCACCCCATTCCATATTTGGTATACCAAAAAGGCTACCTTTTTGTATCATAAGGAAATTGATCGCCAACAGAATTCCACCGCCCAAATATCCATAGGCGTATCCCCCCGCAGAAACTCTATCAATTTCATCTGGCCTGGCTACGTGGGGCAAAAGGCTATCGTAAAAAATATTGGCGCCCCCAAAACCTATTCTTCCAAAAATGTATAAAAGTGAGGCATATAACCACATACCACTTCCAATACCAATTAATAGCGCCGTAGTTAAAATGCCAATAACGGCGAACCCACCCAGAAATTTTTTCTTTGCAGCAGAATGATCCCCAATCGCCCCCAGGATAGGTGCAGTGACTGCAATAGTAAACATAGCTATTGTATTGGAATATGCCCAATAACTGGTTGCAATTGTTTTATCCGGCAGTGTCGAACCCGCCACAAGGCTATAAAATTCAGGTAGTACGGCTGCCATTATGGTTGTTGCAAATGCTGAATTTGCCCAATCGTACATCTTCCAACTTCTGATTATCTTTTTACGGTCCTTATTCATTTTTTATCCCTGACAGGGTTGGATCCAAAAGAAGAAATATAACGATTTAGAATATTTCACTAACGCTTTACTAGCAGTGTCAAACTATGTCCGCTAAAGCTATATTGTCAAGAATAACTTTCAGTGCCCTGAATGCTTCCAATTTGAAAATATTAGGCGTAGAAAACCCTTAAGCAAGGCCCGTTCACAGCTCTGGAGTATAGCAGCTAAATGTATGTTTTTATTTGCGCTTGATTAAACCTTTGTTTTCTCATATAATCTCGCTGCCGGTTCGAGTCTGATAAACTAAAAAAATTCGCTGACCAGCCAGACCGAAGGTTAATATCAGAAAAGGAAGCGGAGATATGGGGGCGCTAAAAAATCTGTGCTCAGGTCTGATCGTCATCTTAATAACTGTCGCCGGATCCGGTTGTGCCACCAGCCCACAACCCAAATCGGCTTCGATCCCGGACTGGTTGGATGCCGTACCAAAGGATAATAAATATTTTTATGCCGTCGGAATATCCGGCCAAACCCGCCAGGCCAAAAATGCCTGGGATCAGGCGATCCTCAGGGCCCGGGCTGAACTTGGCAAAACTATTATTACCCATGTTACCAGTCAGGATTTAATCATCTCCTCCACCCGCGGGGAGTATGCCAGACAGGTAATAAAAGCCTTATCAGATACTGAGCTTAATTTCACCGAAGTAACCGAACGATGGTGGGACCGCCTGGGGAATTACGGGCCTGCCAATTATTATTATGTGCTCGTCAGACTTGAAAAAAAGCGGGCCGAACAGATATTAAAAGATTTGAAGTAGTCTTTAGCCTGGTCTTAAAATTTCTTTTCCGATAGTTTCAGGCGTGCACCGGCCCCCGGTCCAGGGACATTTTTCTACCGGCAAAATACCAAATAATTACCGAGCAGGTCTCGAAAACGCCGACTTCTGATCAATTTAACCCCTGCTGCTAAAAACTTGCTACCTCCCGCAAAAGACCCACCCGCCCTTTGTCATCAAAAAACACTGGAAAGCTCATCTTG
>CAMYNZ010000077.1:11848-13906 GCA_947259865.1 uncultured Desulfobacterales bacterium
TGTAAAATAAGTATACTAGTTTTTTGAGGAGGCTACCATGACAATGCATGCAATCGAAATTGACGACACGATCTGGAAATATTTGAAGAAGTTTGCAGAACCATTTGAAGATACACCCAATTCCGTTTTGCACCGGCTTCTTTTTGGAGACAAAAAAGAAAAAACCCGGGACACTAGCCCGTCTATTTCAATCCAGGGTGTTCCCAAAGGATTATCTCAAATCCTTGAAGTGTTGTATGAGATGGAAATCAACGGATACTCCAGAACAGAAGCAACCAATCGGGTTGCTCAAAACAGGGGGACGGCACCCCAGACGATTATTGATAAATACTGCAGACAGTTGAATAAACGGGCCCACGAAATTGATCAGCTATTAAGCGAATCAGACTATGCTGAATTCAAAAGGTTGTTAATAAATAAATTCGTCCATCACAAGGATGTAATTGATGTTTACTTTGATACCATAACCGCTGATATTGATGTGGAAACCGGAGCGCCGAATCTTGGCCCTGATACGCTGGTAAAACCCCTGCCCAATTAGCGGTTTGTATCTATATGTATAAACATCTAAAGTTACAGTATGTTAATTTGATCAACAGCATCACTCGCAGTGGTTTCTTACCACCACCAAGACACCCACGGTATCCACACCTCATTTAAATCACTCAGGGATCTATGAATTTTCTATTTTTTCACCTCTCAAATACTAACGTTTGAGCAAAAACGCTGCCCAACGCCTGATTTGATAAAATTTTATGCAATCGCGACTTGACATATCTTTTATTTCCGTATATTTTAGACACTTACAAAAGTTTCTCGATACTTTGCATTTTGGTTTTGCAGCCATGGCCTTATTTACAAGCAAATAACGTGATTTTAAAAAACTATCCCAAAACTTACATCTATAACGCTAATAAAGCGGAGAAATTTTACAAATTTCCGGCCGGAGAGCCCGCTCATGCATGACGTTGATGACGCAGATTTAAAAGCTGAAATCGATCAAATTATGAAAAGCATTGATGACACCATAAAAAGGATCGAGAAAATTGTACCGCTTAACAAGGAAAAAGTCGAAACATTAGAAAATGAAAGCGGCACTGAAACTTAAGCCAGCGTACAGCACAACAGACCAGGGTCATCAATCATAAGCACATGGACGGTAAGTTTTTCCCAGAAGACGTTACCAATGGGGCTTTTTGTACAATCCAAAACTTATATCGGTAATAAAAGGAGCAGGGTATATTAGGAGGTGCTATGGCATTAACCAAAAATGAAATTGTCACCAAAGTTCATGAACTGGGCTTTACCAAAAAAAAATCGGTTGAAATCGTTGAATCACTATTAGAAATCATCAAGGGTACGCTGCAGGAAGGTGATGACGTCTTGATCTCAGGCTTCGGTAAATTTTGTGTCAAAGAAAAAACGAAGCGAAGGGGTCGGAATCCCGCTACAGGGTCTGATTTGATCCTGCGTGAAAGAAAAGTTGTCACGTTTAAATGTTCCGGCAAATTGAGAAATAAAATAAATGGTGCCGGATAATTTTAGTTACGTTTTTCAGATCCAGCCATAACAATATTTATTGAAACGAAATTGTTCCGGAATGGCGATATCTCGCCTCGGAAGGCGCATGGCGCTTGCATCACTCGAACATCAATCCTCCTCAAACAAAAAGTCGGTCAAAATATCCCCCCCTATTTATTTCAGGGGTCGGGGAGTTTTTCTTCCCAACCTCTGATCATAGCGGAATGAATTATCAGCAGCGAAATCGTGCACTGTCTGAGGGCATTAGGGAGCGTTGACAAAGAACAGGCCGTAACCAAGAGGGGTATCTTGGGGGCACGATGTTGATATTACCCCCGGGACAATTTTTTTATGTATGATCGCTGTTCTTTGGCTACGACCCCTTATGCATGAGTTTGCACGATGCAGTCGCTGATGATTCATGCAGCCACCTCGTCAAAAAAACACCCCGACCCCTGAAATAAATAGGAGGAAATATTTTGACCGACTTTTTGTTTGAGGAGGATTGAGGTTCGAGTGTTGCAAGCGCCATGCGCC
>CAMYNZ010000078.1 GCA_947259865.1 uncultured Desulfobacterales bacterium
CGGTATATTTCTTTGTCTCAAGTATTATCGCGGGGCTTTCCATGGTGATATTTGAGAGCACTTTATCCAATCGGTTTTTTAAGAACAAAATGGATGAGACCCATATGGCCGAAAAGGATACCATAGCACTGGGGTTCGGCAAGGCGGCTTCTTTTGTACTGGCCGGTTATTTTATTGTAAAGGTTATCGGGATATCAGCGGGCAATAACTGGCATTTTCTGGCAACCGGCTATGGTGCCTGGTATCTGGTTGAACTGCTTGGTTTCATTGCCCTGCCTTGCTTTTTGTACGCGGTCGGTGTCAGGGATAAAAATGTGACCCTGATTAAGTGGACCGCCGCATGGACCGTACTGGGTGTGGTTATCAATCGTTTTAATGTCAGTATGATTGCCTTCAACTGGCATTTGCCCGCAAGTGAGAGATATTTCCCCCACTGGATGGAAATCGGTATATCGGTTTTCATCGTTACCATCGGTCTTATTGTTTTCAAATTTATTGTCAACCGGATGCCGATTTTGTATGAACACCCGGATTACAAGGGTGCCCATTGAGATTGATTTAACTGTAAGATATTCGATATTCTCTTTAAAGATCTTTTAACAAAGTGCTTCAAGAAAGGGACGTTACCGTTTATGGAAGGCGCAATACATACTTTACAAGAGTTTATGTTTCATACCGAAAGCATTACCTATCTCATCATCGTGGCCGCTTTGATCGCCATAACCGGATTCTGGTTGTTTCTGAACGGAGGAGATGAAGAATAAGGTTTTGATTCGGCGTATGACTAACATTCAGGTTTCGACGGAAAATACGCCAGATCGTCGGAAGCACGTTTCAAATTATAACCATAGTGAATATAAATTAGGGAGTTTTCCATGTATGAATTCGTAACCGGTCCACTCGCCTGGCTGGCCTTTGCAGTATTTTTTATCGGTATAATCCTACGGGTCGTCCTTTATATCAGAGGTCTTGATTGGCAGGCCGACCGGGTCACTTATACCGTTAATGTCAAATATGGTGTCCAGGGCGCTTTGAGGTCAATCTTTTACTGGCTCTTGCCTTTTGGAACAAGAAGCTGGCGCAAAAATCCAGGATTTACTTTTCTGGTGTTTCTGCTGCATGTCGGCCTGATATTTACACCTATTTTTTTGCAGGGACACAATGTATTATTAAAAGAAAGGTGGGGTATCAGTTTGTTAACCATTCCCGAATCCCTGGCGGACCTTTTGACCATCGCCGTGATTGTGGCGGCTGTTTTTCTGGCGCTGAGACGGATTGCTTTGACGGAGGTCAGGATTATAACCAATGCCTATGATTACCTGATCTTGCTTATCGCCGTTGCCCCTTTTATCACCGGGATTATTGCCCACTATCAGGTTGCTGACTATCAGTTCTGGCTGATCCTGCATATACTTTGCGGTGAAATACTGCTGATGGCCATTCCGTTTACCAAACTCTCCCATTTCATTTTGTTCTTTGCTTCCCGGGCCCAGCTTGGTATGGATTACGGCATCAAACGCGGCGGTATGAAGGGTAAAGGATTGGCCTGGTGAGATTTTATATTAACCCATTAATAACTCAGGGGACGGGGTGTTTTTTTCTCGCCAAGATGATCGCCCCGGTAGTTCTAATGGACAAAGGGCTATTGCCGCGTAAAAGGCAAAACGTTGAGTCGGTTCTTGTTCGAGTGATATTTTTAAACCGGTGGTGGTAAAATGTAAGGCAGTTGCCGCTGTCAGGCTTGGCAGGCAACAACCCGGCATCTTGTCGTGAAAAAAATACCCCGACCCCTGATACAATTAAGGAAACAAAAATGCCTGAAGGAAAACTTTGCAACAAACAGATGATTGACACCAAAGAACAACTCGAGGCGCTTCTGGCAGACAAAAGCGGCAAGCAATACTATGAAGAGATGAACCATCTCGATGTCGATAAAAAAGCACTGGCGGCAACCCTCAAAAAAGTCGTTAAGTCCCGTTTTAAGACCTGGCTCGAAATATGCTCCCATTGCGGTTTATGTGCCGAGAGCTGTTTTTACTATTTGGCCAACGACAACGATCCTACCCAGGTACCCTCCTACAAGATCCAAAAGACCCTCGGGCAGCTGTTGCGGCGCAAAGGGGATGTGGATAATGCCTTTATGCAGACATGCATGGACACCGCTTTTTCAAAGTGCACGTGCTGCACGCGTTGCGGTGTATATTGCCCCTTTGGTATCGACACCGGTGTCATGTTTGCTTATTTGCGGGGCATTCTCTTTTCCCAGGGATTTTCTCCCTGGGAAATGAAGATCGGTACGGGTATGCACCGCATTTACCGGGCCCAGATGGATGTTACCGTAGAAGACTGGGTCGAAACCTGCGAATGGATGGCAGAAGAATATGAGGACGACTGGCCCGGTTTGAAAATCCCCGTTGATGTTGAAAATGCAGACATCATGTATACCGTAAATGCCCGGGAACCCAAACACTACCCGGAAGATCTGGCGGAGGCGGCTATTTTGTTTCATGTGGCCGGGGAAAATTGGACCGTGCCCAGTGAAGGTTGGGAAGAAACCAGCCTGGCCATGTTTGCCGGCGATGCGGCTGCCTGCAAAATGCAGGTAGAATCGGTATATGCTGCCATGGATCGATTAAAAGCCAAGCGTATGGTCGTCACCGAATGCGGTCACGCCTACCGGGCAACGGTTATCGAAGGTCCTTACTGGGCCGGTATCAAAAACGGCAAAACACCCATTGATAGTATCCACTATGTTGAATGGGTTGCCGAGGCGCTGCGGACCGGCAAACTCAAGATTGATCCTGCCAAAAAAATAAAGGAGCCTGTCACCTATCAGGATTCATGCAATTACATCAGAAACGGCGGGCTTGGCGATGTCGCCCGGGAAATAATGGGCTATATCGCAGAGGACTTCCGGGAAATGAACCCCTGCCGGGAACACAATTTCTGCTGCGGTGGCGGCGGGGGTCTCAACGGTATCGGCCGTTACCGGCAGCAACGCAATATCGGACTTAAGGTCAAACGTGACCAGATTCTGGCAACGGGCGCCAAGCTGGTGGTATCGCCCTGCCACAACTGTTGGGATGCCATCCGAGACCTGGAGGAGATCTATAAGGTTGGCATCCGGTGGACCTTTCTAAAACCACTGCTCATCAACATGCTGAAAGTACCCGAACATCTGAAGCCTCAAGAAGCCTAAACGCACAGCCAGGTGGGTACAGCAGTAAACGAGGGCGGGAAAATCTATTTTCCGCCCTTATTTTTTTGAAAATTATATCTGCTTGACAGCCCAGAACCGATCTCGGTAGATTTCTATTGCCATCCACCAAATTTTGTTGATTCACTGGATCATATAAAAGGAGAATACCCGCCATGGCCGATTTTCAGTATCAGGATATGCTACCGCTGGCTGAGGATAGGACGCAATACCGTAAATTAACGCAAAAATTTGTTTCAAAAAAAGATTTTGACGGAACCAAGATGTTAAAGATTGCACCCCAGGGACTGACAATGCTGGCCGAGCAGGCTTTTAAAGATGTATCTCATTTCCTGCGATCTGCTCATTTGCAGCAGCTGGCCGGGATCCTTGAGGATCCGGACAGTTCCGATAACGACCGGTTTGTGGCCCTCGAGCTGTTGAAAAATGCCTCTATTGCTGCTGATGGCCTATTCCCGATGTGCCAGGATACGGGCACGGCCATCGTGATTGGTAAAAAGGGCCAGCAGGTCTGGACCGGATGTTGCGATGAAGCGGCCCTTTCCCGGGGCATCTATAATGCCTATACCCGCAACAATCTTCGATATTCACAAAATGCACCCACAACGATGTTTGAGGAGATAAATACCGGCAGCAACCTGCCGGCCCAGATCGATCTGTATGCCTGCCAGGGGGATAACTACAAATTTCTTTTCATTGCCAAGGGCGGCGGATCAGCCAACAAAACCTATCTATTTCAGGAAACAAAGGCCATTTTGACCCCCCAAAATCTCATCAAGTTAATGACCGAAAAAATGAAGTCATTGGGCACGGCCGCCTGTCCGCCTTATCATTTGGCTTTTGCAGTCGGCGGGACCTCGGCCGAAATGAACCTGAAAACAGTCAAGCTGGCAACGGCCGGGTATCTTGATGATCTCCCGACCCGGGGCAGTGAAAGCGGCCATGCATTCCGTGATCTGGAACTCGAAAATCAGCTATTGAAAATTTCTCGCGAACTTGGAATCGGTGCTCAATTCGGCGGTGCGTATTTTTGCCACGATGTGCGTGTGGTGCGGCTTCCGCGTCACGGCGCATCTTGCCCCATCGGTCTGGGTGTCAGTTGCAGTGCTGACAGAAATATCAAAGCCAAAATTACCACCGACGGTATATTTTTGGAGCAACTTGAAACCGATCCCTCAAAGTATTTACCCGAACCCCGGGGGGACGAAGAAGCAGCCTTGCAGATTGATTTGGACCAACCCATGGATGATATTCGGGCGATTTTAAGCCAATATCCGGTTGCAACCCGTATGTTGCTGACCGGTAAAATCGTCGTGGCCAGGGATATCGCCCATGCCAAATTAAGCCAACGATTGGAACGCGGTGAAGGCCTGCCCGATTACTTCAAAAAACATATCATTTATTATGCCGGTCCGGCCAAGACCCCTGATGGATATCCATCCGGGTCATTTGGACCGACAACCGCCGGCCGGATGGATCCCTACGTACCGATATTTCAACAACAAGGCGGGTCTCTGGTTATGCTGGCAAAAGGTAATCGCTCAAAACAGGTTGTCAGCGCCTGCAATCAGTATGGTGGATTCTACCTGGGGTCTATCGGGGGTCCGGCCGCACGCTTGGGTAAAGAATGCATTACGAATGTTGAGACCCTTGAATACCCAGAATTGGGTATGGAAGCCATATTTCTGATCACGGTTAAAGATTTTCCTGCCTTCATTATTATTGACGACAAAGGCCATGACTTTTTTGAAAGCCTGTTGTAACCGTCTGAAATTAAGTGCAAACCCGGGCATAGGGGTCGCCTCGCAGTGAGACCCGTGGCAACCACCCGTCGTGGATCGCACATCATGGCATTCCGGGTTTTTCCCATTTGCTCACCCCGGGGATCTGTTGTTTGGAATAAAGTCAAAATTTACAATTTTTTCCTTTACAAAACAGACAGATTTGCATAACTTTACGCGTTTAATTCAATGCTACCTTACCTGCTATTAATCGTCAAAGCTGATCAGGGAATCCTCCACGTACAGGATTAATTATTACACCTTATGCTTGCAAAATAACCCTGATATTGTTGCACTGCAGGTAAGATCCATATCATCAACAAAGGAGTCGTTTTATGGCAAAAAAAATGAAAACCATCGATGGAAATACCGCTGCCGCCCACGTTGCCTATGCGATGAGCGACGTTGCCACTATCTATCCGATAACACCCTCTTCACCCATCGGTGAAATTGCGGATGAATGGGCCGCCGCCGGCCGCGAAAATATATTCGGCCAACCCATGACGGTGCGCCAGCTTCAATCCGAAGCCGGGGCCGCCGCAGCCGTGCACGGATCCTTGGCCGCGGGGGCGTTAACTTCAACGTTTACGGCCTCTCAAGGGCTTTTGCTCATGATCCCCAACATGTACAAACTGGCCGGCGAACTGCTGCCGGCCGTATTGCATGTAACCGCGCGGGCCATAGCTGCGCATGCCCTTTCTATTTTCGGTGATCATCAGGATGTTATGGCCGTCCGTCAGACCGGTTTCGGGCTTCTGGCTTCGGCCTCGGTTCAGGAGGTTATAGACCTCGGTTTGGTGGCCCACCTGTCCGCCATTGAATCCAGCGTGCCGTTTCTGCATTTTATGGACGGATTCAGAACCTCCCATGAAATTCAGAAAGTCGAATTAATCGACTACGCCGATATGGCCAAACTGGTCAACCGGGAAGCCGTGGCGAATTTTCGAGCCCGTGGTACAAATCCGGAAAGACCTGAACTGCGGGGTACTGCCCAGAATCCCGACATCTATTTTCAGGGTCGGGAAGCGGCCAACGCCTACTATCTGAAAGTACCCGCAATGGTCGACCAATATATGCAGAAAGTCGGGACATTGACGGGCCGCTCTTATAAACTATTTGATTATGTGGGCGATCCGGAAGCAACCCATATCATTATTTCCATGGGCTCTTCCTGCGAAACAATTGAAGAGGTCGTTAACCACCTGACGGGCCGGGGAGAAAAGGTGGGTCTGATCAAAGTCCGTCTTTACCGTCCCTTCTCAGCCAAGCACCTGCTGGATGTAATTCCCACCGCTGCAAAATGCATCACGGTTCTGGACCGCACCAAAGAATCCGGTGCCCTGGGCGACCCCCTCTATTTGGATGTTTGCACGGCTTGCATGGAGCAGGGCCGGCAGCCGGCCATCCTTGGCGGTCGTTACGGTCTGGGGTCCAAAGAATTTACCCCCAGCATGGTCAAGGCGGTTTTTGACAATATGAATTCAAATCCACCCAAAAACCATTTCACGGTGGGTATTGTCGATGATATCACCCACACCTCTCTGGAGGTTGAAACAGGATTTGATGTAGCGCCCGAAGGCACGGTGCAGTGTAAGTTTTGGGGACTGGGTGCGGATGGAACCGTGGGTGCCAATAAAAGCGCCATCAAGATTATTGGCGACAACACCGATATGTATGCCCAGGCATATTTTGCCTACGATTCCAAAAAATCCGGCGGGATCACTATTTCCCACCTGCGCTTTGGCCAGACACCGATCCAGTCAACCTATCTGATCGATGCCGCCGATTATATCGCCTGCCACAAAGATAAATATGTGGATATCTATGACGTATTGGAGGGCATCAAAGACGGTGGCACCTTTGTTTTAAATTCTGCCTGGACCGAGGCGGACATGCAGGAGAAGCTTCCGGCCAGCGTGCGTCAAACCATAGCCCGCAAGAAGCTGAAATTTTATAACATCGATGCCGTTAAAATCGCGTCTGAGGTTGGTTTGGGCGGCAGGATTAACATGATCATGCAAACCGCTTTTTTCAATCTGGCCAACGTAATTCCGGTGGAGGATGCCATCCGGCTGCTCAAATCTGAGATTGAAAAAATGTTCGGCAAAAAGGGTGAGAGAATTGTAAAGATGAATCACCTTGCGGTTGATAAAACGCTTGATAACCTCATCGAAATTAAATACCCCGCAGCCTGGACCGATGCCGTCGAATCACCGGCAACGGCCACAGACGAACTGGATTTTGTCAAAAATGTTATGCGACCCATTTTGGCGCAACAGGGCGATAAACTTCCCGTCAGCGCATTTAGACCGGATGGTATTTTTCCGGTTGATACGTCCAGATACGAAAAACGCGGTGTGGCGATCAGCGTTCCGGAATGGATCATGGACAATTGTATTCAGTGCAACCAATGCGCCATGGTCTGCCCGCATGCTTCGATTCGTCCGGCCCTGCTGACCGACGAAGAAGTGGCTGCAGCGCCCGAGGGATATGAGGCCAAAAAGGCAGTCGGCAAAGATCTCAAAGATTATTATTTCCGTATCCAGGTGGATACCCTTGACTGCATGGGTTGCGGCAACTGCGCAGATATCTGCCCGGCCAAGAAAAAAGCGTTGATTATGAAGCCGCTGGATACGCAAACACCCCTGCAGGTGCCTTTTCATGAATTTACCGTCGAGCTGCCCGTAAGAGATGATCTGGTTAGCCCGACCACTGTCAAGGGCAGCCAGTTTTGCCAGCCGTTGCTCGAATTTTCCGGAGCCTGCGCGGGGTGCGGCGAAACTTCCTATGCAAAACTGATCACCCAGCTCTTTGGCGGGCGGATGATCATCGGAAACGCCACCGGTTGCAGCTCGATTTGGGGCGGTTCCGCGCCGGCCATTCCCTACTGTGTGAACCAGGACGGTTTCGGACCCACCTGGGGCAATTCCCTGTTTGAAGATCCGGCTGAATTTACTTACGGCATGTTTCTGGGCATCAAGCATCAGCGCCAGAAACTGGCTGATTTGATCCGGGAAGCTGTGGCTACCGGTATCGATCCCAAACTCAAGGATACGATGCAGGGGTGGCTGGATCATATGGAAGATCCGCAGGGCTCCAAACAATATGGCGATCAACTAAAAGCGCTTTTACAAAAACAGGCGCAGCCCCCGCTTTTGAGTGCGATCGCCCAGATGTCCAAGCTTTTTACCAAGAAATCATTCTGGATCTTTGCCGGTGACGGGGCTGCCTATGATATTGCCTATGGTGGAATCGACCATGTGATGGCCACCGGTGAAGACATTAACCTTCTGGTTTTTGACACCGAGGTCTATTCCAACACGGGCGGGCAATCCTCCAAAGCCACACCCACGGGTTCCGTGGCCAAGTTTGCCGCCTCCGGCAAGAAAACTTCCAAAAAAGATATGGGCAAAATGATGATGAGTTACGGTTATGTCTACGTGGCCAGTGTTGCCATGGGTTACAGCAAGAAACAGCTGATGAAAGCGGTTGTCGAAGCTGAAAGCTATGACGGACCCTCGCTGATTCTGGCCTATTCACCCTGTATCAACCACGGAATATTAAAAGGGATGGGAAAAAGCCAGGAAGAAGAAAAATTGGCTGTTCAGTGCGGTTACTGGCCGCTGTATCGCTATAATCCCCAGCTGAAAGCTGAAGGTAAAAATCCCTTCATTCTGGATTCAAAAGAACCGGATGGCAGCCTGCAGGATTTTTTAAGCGGAGAAATCAGATATGCGACCTTGCAAAAGACTTTCCCCGAGGAATCCAAACGACTCACCGCTCGTCTCGAAGCTGAATTATTGGATCGTTACGGAGAGCTGAAGCTTATGGCTGATCCGACCGCGATTTGCGAAACAGCACCAGCCGAGTAGTCAGACTCGCGGCAATTACAAAAAAACGGGGCCATTTGCAACGCGCAAATGGCCCCGTTTTTTACAAATGACAGCAAAGATCGAATCAGCATGCATCGCCAGCCATCGATAACCGAGTTTTTAGGCCTGCAAAGAAGCACGGTCGGTGTGCTATTTATGATTATTCTTGTGGGTATGGGCGAGAGAATGGCTGAACGGTTTTTACCGATTTATCTTATGGCTCTCGGTGGCGGTGCCCTGTCAATCGGTATCCTAAATGGTCTCGACAATTTGTTATCCGCTTTATATTCCTTTCCCGGGGGCTATCTTTCGGATCGATTCGGTACCAAGCGAGCCCTTTTATTTTTCAATTTGGTTGCCATGGGCGGATTTGTTATCGTTATTGTGATACCTGCCTGGCAGGCTGTTTTATGCGGTGCAATATTTTTTCTGTCCTGGACGGCTATATCCCTGCCGGCAACCATGAGTCTGATTGCCAGGGTATTGCCGATGAACAAACGCACCATGGGTGTAACCATGCATTCTCTGGTTCGCAGGATCCCAATGGCCCTGGGTCCGATTTTAGGTGGCCTGTGTATCGGTTTGTGGGGCGAGCGCAACGGGGTCCGGACCGCCTTTGTATTCGCTTTTCTCTTGGCACTTCTGGCAACCGTTCTTCAGCAAAAGCTGATTGAAGATGCGTCGGCAGAATCATCCGGAACAGGCGGCAGCAACACGCCCGAAAAGAACCCGCTAAAACTTTTTAGTCTGATGGGGGCGTCACTCAAACGGCTGCTTGTTTGCGATATCCTGATACGGTTTTGTGAACAGATTCCGTATGCTTTTGTGGTGGTATGGAGTATGAAAACCATCGCCAACCCGGTAACCGCATTCCATTTTGGCTTGCTGACCAGTATTGAAATGGCTACGGCCATGCTGGTCTATATCCCGGTTGCCTACCTTGCTGATAGGAGCACCAAAAAACCCTTTGTGGTAACAACCTTTGTTTTTTTCACATTTTTTCCACTGCTGCTGTTGTTCAGTCAGTCATTTTTTTGGCTGGTCTTTGCATTTATACTGAGGGGTCTCAAGGAATTTGGAGAACCCACGCGCAAGGCCCTGATCATGGATCTTGCACCGGAAAACCGCAAAGCCGGTATGTTCGGTCTTTATTATCTTTTACGGGATGTTGTTGTATCGCTTGCTGCTTTTGGCGGGGCTTTTCTGTGGCAGATAAGTCCGGCCACCAATTTTGGGGTTGCCTTTTTATTCGGCGTCTCCGGGACGGTTGGATTTGCCTTATGGGGGCAGGATTTGCAATCGCGCAAGGCCGGTTTGATCGATAACAATCGGTAGATATGAGTGATACAGGTATCTATTTATTTGTCCGGCAGACTTTCTTCCACCAACTCTTCAATTTCTTCTAAAGTATCATCATCAACCAGTGCATCCGTAGCGGTTTGGGTCTCCACCAGCCCATCCTCGGGAACGTGCTCTTCGATAAGTGCATCCTCAGGGGTCGATTCTTCAATCAGCGCGTCCTCGCCCGCTTCTTCCTCGAGAGCTTCCAATTCGGTGGTCGAGGTCGAGGGTGATTCCGGGGCCGATTCACCCCATATATATTTAGCGTACTTGATGTATCCCTGAACGTTGTTCAAGCGCGCGTCG
Organism: uncultured Desulfobacterales bacterium; assembly: GCA_947259865.1. Next base: position 10,518 of record CAMYNZ010000078.1, read on the forward strand.
ACACTGTTCATGATCGGCCGGACGTTGCCGGCAATCAGGGGCTGCAGATATTGGGCCAGGTCCATACACCCCCCGCCGGTTAAGATTATGGTATCAATGTCCCAATCCTCAGCCCATAATCTATCGATATCATTGGCTATTGTACCTGCCAGCTGAGAATATACCTGATCTTTAATCTTTGAAAAGTTGAGGCCGTGCCCTTTCATTTTTATAGCGCCGGCTTCAGCGGCTTTGTACAGACGATAGAGTTCGACGTTGACCCCGCACTTTTCCCGCAATTTGTTTGAAATTACGCTGAAGGCTTTTGAAATTCCGGTGTCCATTGTCCGGCTGCTGCGATCGATATAACGCAGGCGATCCATGATCGTAAAATCGGTGGTTCGAAATCCAATATCAACTATCCCGACCTTTTGCTTTGCCAGATCGGTATTGACAATATTTCCATTATCATCCATCAGCAGATTTAAAATACTGCCGATTGGCTGCGGCAACATCCGTATCTTATTAATATAAATTTCTTTTACCAGCTGGCTGCCGTCGTGCTGGTGATAGGTGACCTTATGGTGTCCGGTCAATATTTCATTGAATCGTTGGTGGTTTTGCTTGAAGTAACCGATCGGAAGCCCGGATACAATGTTGATGGGGACATTGATGGGGGCGTCTTTTTTAAGAAAAGTGCCGGTGACAGTAAGTGCTAAAATTTTGACGAACTCGGATATCATTTTTTCTTGGTCGAGGGTGAAATTCAGAACCGTCGATTGCTGCTCCGCAAGATCGCCGATAAAATAGGATTTGCCGTCTATGGTGACATGGAAATAGTCCGTGAGAGCATTATCACCAAAATCCATCCAGAATTGTAAATCGGTTGCATCACCGAAAAGGGATTTAAAGATCAGGGTTTCTTTACTATTGGTTGCTTTGGTAAACCCGAACCCAATATCGATGCCGAGAGTTTCCATATTTTTCCTCCCCCGCCGAAGACTGTAATCATTATTTGAATCCTTAACATAAACTATTGAAATGAAAAAGTCAAAATAATCAATGGGTCAGCGGTTCAATACTTGCCGGAGGCCCTGCCTGCCGCTCATACGGTTGTTCCATCGCAAGCACGGGGAACAAAATTGACGAAAAACAGCCGGATGGCTAGCACCGATGAACTGAAGTATAGCAATTATGATTTAATAAAGTGCCCATGAGTATCTGTTGCGAGTTGCGTGTTTTGAGTTGAAAAGT
>CAMYNZ010000079.1 GCA_947259865.1 uncultured Desulfobacterales bacterium
GGCACAAAGAAAGCCAGAAGCATAAATACCAGCAAACCGTTGTATTTGGTGCCCAGTGCCAGGCCGCAAAAAATGGCCGACAATGCCAGATATTTGATTCGAAAATTTTCTTCGATCCATCGCATAAAAAATATCAATGCGGCAGTAGAGAAAAACATAAGCCCCAGATCAACATATACCGTAATCGAAAGCTTGACGACTAAGGGTAGTGATAGAAACATCAATGCGCCCACCAGGCCCCAGAGGGTATCCAGCCGTTTTTTCAAATACCCGAATATTAACCCGGCGCAGAGCAGCGCAAACGAAAAATGTATGAATTTAGGTGCAATATCATTGCCGCAGTAAAGGGCTAGCAGGTAAAGAAGATCAAGATTCATGGGATAGTAGGAAAAGGCGATGGATGGTATTTCATAAATCCCGCCATGGGCCAGATACAGTTTGGGCACGGCCAGATGATGGGTCAATGCATCCCGGCTCACGGGTGGTACGGATGAAAGAACGATGATTACAACTACATGGGCAAGGGTTAATCCGGTAAAAAGCCATAGGATGGCCGGCTTTTTCGAATAACTCCGCCATGCTTCTGATTGCTGGGGGACCTTGTTCATAAACTGATGATCTCCGCCTCATATGCGCTAACCCGGATCGGTTGCAGCTGTTGATCCAACGAAATCCGGATGAGCTAGGATCGGCGGCCTATTACAAGAACGCTGTCCTGGATCGTTATGAGGCTCCGTTATTTTACAGTACTCTTCAGAATATCGGGTGGTATTTGCCCAAGATGCACCTTTCCGGCGATCACAAAAGCTGGGGTCCCGTTGATTCTCGATTTCATTCCCTGCCAGATATCGACCTTCAGTTTATGGCGCATCTGTGGATCATTGACCGCCTTTGAAAGATCGTTGAAATCCAATCCGGTCCGATTCGCCAGTTCCTTGATTGAAATGGTGCCTGATCCGGCAAGATCAAAAAGCGCGTCATTCATTTCCCAGAACTTTCCTTCCTGCGCTGCATAGATTGCTAATAATGCCATATCACCGGAACCGACATGAAATGGATTATCGACGATCCAGTTATATTCATGATCCATCGGATAGTGACGGTGGATGAGCCTGACGGTTTCAGGGTGTTCGTTTATGATGTTGCGCAGGTGATAGTGCATTTTTTTACACTGAAAGCACTGGTAGTCTGAAAATTCTGTAATATCCAGCCGGGGATTTTCAGCCCCAATCCAGGGGTGTCCTTCGGGAGTGATGCCCTGTTTTATTTCTTGGCTTAGAATGGGTGATTCAAAATGCCAGTAATCCGGAAAAAAGGCCCAGATGAGAATGACCACCGTTATCGCCGGCAGAAAATACTTTGCAGTTTGTGCGCCTTTTATCCTTAAAAAATCGATATCTCGCTTTAGACCATCATAAAAACTTTCATTGCTGAACCGCCGTCGAATCAGCCAAGTGTAAAACAGAAGTGAGAAATTAACCGCGTAACTCAAAATGCACATGAGACAGTAACTTCTCACAAAATACGTAGAAATTAGAGCAAGAATCAGGCTATAGATACAGTAGACTAATGAAACCAGAAACAGCAGCGGCCAGATTTTTTTTTTCTCGGCATCCGTGCGCCAGGCAAATGGTAAAAAGAGCAGATAAAAAGTGTAACCGATGATCCCCCACATCGACACCGGCAAACCTAAGAAGATAGAATATGGACTCTGCGATACCGTATCGCAATTTATTGATCTAGAAACAGCACAGAAACTTTTATATCCGATGTCTGTGTAAACCCGAAAATGGGATATGGACAGGTATATGGAAGCGGCAAGGCCGATTGCGACGAGGCCTGCGACGGCCCAAAGGTAAGCGTTAAATGGTAATGCGTTTATTTTTATATTATTATCCATGACTGTCTGCCGCTGTTATGAGTAAAATTCGAAACCGACGGCCATCGTTAGGGCGGTCTCTATACAGGGCATGGGCTTCGACATTTGCATCATCTGCGTTTAAAGCTCCGCTTTAATTCTCTCGGCAATCAGGGGCCGCAGCAATACGGGGGATATCGGTATATAGCTATAATCTTTCATAACTCTTTCTAAATGATTTTCAACCCTATACTCACCGACAGAAGTAAGATATTTGTCAATGAACAGGCCGGCCTTTTCGAAATCATTTCTTTGAAGGCTATTTTGCGCAAGGCATAGCAGCACCAGGGGTTCGTTAGGCCTCAGGGCATTTGCCAGCTCGAGGTAGCCAAACCCGTCTTCATGGTTATCAAGCATGTCATGAGCAACCCCTATGTGCAGCGCTTCCTTCCATGCATTCTGTTTGGACTGGAGACCTTTATTAAAATACGGTATTGCTTTGGCCGGTTTGTTATCTTTTAGCAGGACGATTCCCTTCAGATTTGAATATTCGGCATTTTGGGTGATCCGATGAGAAATTCGGTCAAGCGTTCGTCCGGCCTCCTCCCATCTGCCCAGACGAATCAGCGTCAGGCTGAGACGATAATAACCCCTGTAAAATTTTGGGTAAGATTGAATGGCCTCTTTCCAGTAAAATTCGGCCAACGCGTATTCTCTTCTGGTGAAATGAATACTGGCAATATTGTTTAATCGCAAAGCACGTTGATGGACATTCTCAACGCTGAGCTTCAGCGCCTTATGGTAGAGCTTGAGAGCCAAGTCATACTGACCGGTTTTTTCATAATAATGGTAAGCCAGTTGATGCAGCGGACGACTGTTGTTGGGTGCTTTTGATATGGCATCTTCCCACAATGTTTTCTCCGTAGCCCAGGCCATGTTTCTAATGTACGTTCCGCTTCCTATTCCGACCAGAAGCAGAACGATAAACGATTGCAGGGCGACGACCATTGCCGGATTTCGTGTGTGATAATGGCCTAAAAGCCATTTTAGACCTGTCGCTACCGGTAAAAACAAAAACAAAGAGGGCAGATAATTGCGATGTTCAAAAACCAGCTCAAGGCCGATAACCGTCGATTCCACAAGATGGTTCAAAATGAAGAAAAGAATCGCAAAACTCAGAATCGGCCTTTTAAGAGCCTGCTTAAACCCGATGATTAGCAACAGCACTATGGAAATGATGCCTGGCAATGTGGTCCAGGGTTTTAAAAAAGATGTAGACACAACAACATCATGGACAATGGAAAGTCGGGTCGGCACCGGGTAAAAGAGCTGAGACAGGTAATACATTATAATTCTGGGTTCGGTTAATAGGCGCTGGGCCGGTGTGAAAAGTCGGGTTGGATACCCTTTGAGAAATCCTAGCGGATTTGCAACCAGCAGCCCGCCGATAACTAAAGCCGTGACAAAGCCGCCAGCTGTAATCAAGATGAACATCGTTCTGGTTTTCCGCCGGCCGAGATCCTGAAAAAAAATTGCTTCCACCAGCAGTAGTGAAACAGGCAGCAGTGCAGCGTTTTCTTTGCTAAAGATGGCACCGATAAAGCTGATAAAACTCAATACGTAAAAGGTGACCCTTTTGGGGTGGGTGTGGCTCAGCCGGGCATTTAAATAAGAATAAATGGCCAGAAGGTAAAACAGAGCTGCCATGGAAGCCATTCGTTGTACGATGTAGGTCACCGCCTGAGTCTGGACGGGATTCAGCGCCCACAGGGCTGCCGTTATTAGGGCGATAAAATATTGATCCTCCGGATATCTATTCTTTAGATTGGGAGTCCGGAATAAATTTAATATGGTTGCGCTAAGAACGAGTGCCGTCAGAAGGTGGATCAAGATGTTAACCACATGGTAACCGACCGTATCGTTCCGGTGAAAGTACCTGTTGAGGGCCAGCGTCAGATACGGCAGAGCGCGATAAGGTTTTTGCTTGTTTTCAGGACCGGCGTAAAACGTTTTGACAAGGGTTGACGGTTTCAGGTCCGTAATTTTCAATCGCGGATTGTTGGAAATATTGGCGTAGTCGTCAAAGTGCCAGGAGGCGGACAGCGTGTTGCTGTAGACAACAAAAACCATAAAAAGCAGAAAAAAAAGTGCCGTATAATAATATATACGATGCGGCATCTTCCTGCGACCCGATGTTAACTCAAGTATCCGTTTTATGACCATGATGGGGTTGATCGTGTTATTAACCTGATGCCGTGTAAAATGAAAATTATCAAAGATGATGGCTTCGTAAATTTCTAATTAAAGGCGCTTCGCGCCCCTGTGGACGAAAATAACTGAAAACAAGTTATTTATATACCATTCAAGCGTGATTCCGGCGGGGTCCGGCATGACGAATTCAGACTTTTTACGAACCCATTAAAAATTTATTTAACGATTTGATATTATACTATAAAATTATAAATATTGCCACTAGAAAGGCATTAAAATTCATCGGTGGCGCAACCCCTGATAGTGCATCGTTTTATGGATTTTAGAGACGTGGACAGGCTTGAATAAAAAAAGGGGGGAATGATCCCCCCTTTTTAATGAACAATTTGGTTCAACTGGCTATCGTCTGATTACCAGGTCCCCTGCGCACCACCCATTGTTTTGGTGTACTGAGTGCTTCTGGGACATCTCGAAGAATCATCATTAACAGTAATAGTGGTGATACCCGCCGCTTCAGAAATGTTGATGCTGGTATCTGCGTTATTCGTAGAAAGCTGCTCGAGAGTTTCTAACTCAGCAACCGTGGGCGTTTGGGTGTGTTCAGGTTCTGAGAAATATGACGCCAGGGCGGCCATTACACTCTGCGCATCCTGCTCAGCATAACTGCAGAAGGCCTTGTCGCGATAGGCGATAAAGTTTGGAATAGCGATGGCTGCCAGGATACCGATGATGGCGATAACGATCATCAGCTCGATCAGGGTAAAACCTTTTTGATTGTTTCCTCTTAATTTCTGTAACATGCGTTAACCTCCTTGGAATTTGAATGTATTTTTTGGTATTAAAAATGATTCATCTGATCCGATCTTTTGATTGGTAGCTGTTACTGCAAAGTACATGCCACGTATTGCGCACCATTCCGAAAATTTATAACTTACTGTAATTGCATAAAATCTAACTGCTGGACATTTTGGGCGGCAAACAACCCCGATCGAAATAAGTATTCCATTACAAATTTTGTTAGACTATTGACAATTTTTGTCAAAAAATTCTGTGGCCAAATTAAGATTGTATCTTTTTGGCCAACACTCCATTAAGGGATTGTCGTAGGTCTGGCAGGGCGGGATTTGAGTAAGCGCTTTATGAAACCACGGTGATAAAGGTGCGGGGTTGACTTTGGTTAGAAATGGCCTCAAAGGCTTAGATTAGGCTCAAGAGCAAGAGGCACCCCTTAATCAATATAACCAGATGTGTCATCCCGCCCACGCGGGAGTAACTTTAGCTCACTTTCTTCTGTGAGCATTTTGAAGAGGTTTGCAATCCGGCAACGCACTCTGGCGGATTAATCCGCCTATGATCTCTGGCGGGCTATTGGGCCTTTGATGAGGTTTTGAGGCCATTTCTAGTTGTCGTTATCCATCTTATCAAGTCGATAGCGCAGGGAGCGGAAGCTGATACCGAGGAGCTCGGCGGCTTTGTTTTTATTTCCGTTGCTGGCTTCCAGCGCTTTTTGAATATAGGCCCGCTCAATTTCTTCCAGTATATTATCAAGCGCAACACCGTGAGTAACCTGGTCCAAATCATAGCGTCGATTCTGGATGCCCTCAATCCAGCGTCTTTTATGAATAGAAAGTGCCAGGCTGTCCGGCAGGAGAATATTGGTGCTGGTTAGGGCAACACTGCGCTCCATAAGGTTTTCGAGTTCCCGTATATTACCGGGGAAATCGTATTTGTTGAGCAAATCTGTGGCGTATGATGATATTTTGGTGATCTCCTTTCCCATTTCACGGGAATATTTTTCAAGAAAATGCTGGGCCAGCGGGCGTAAATCGCTTTTGCGCTCCCGCAGCGGCGGTATCTTGATTTCGATGACATTTAGACGATAAAAAAGGTCTTCTCTGAAATTACCGGTGATCACTTCCTTTTCAAGCTCTTTGTTGGTGGCGGAAATAATCCTGATATCTACCGAAACATCTTGATTGCTGCCCACCGCCTTGAATGATCGCTCCTGAACAACTCGCAGCAGCTTGACCTGGATCGGGGTGCTGATCTCACCGATTTCGTCCAGAAAAATGGTGCCGGCGTGGGCCACCTCGAAAAGCCCTTTTTTATCATGGGTGGCCCCGGTAAAAGCCCCCTTTTTGTGTCCGAACAACTCGCTTTCCATCAAGGTTTCGGGTATTCCGCCACAGTTTATAACCACAAAAGGGTTATCACGGCGTTCGCTTTGTTCATGGATGGCACGGGCAATAAGCTCTTTGCCGGTTCCACTTTCACCGGTAATCAGCACATTGGTGCGGGTTTTGGCAACCTGGCGGATCATTTTATAAATATGGAGCATAGCAGGGCTGTTGCCTACAATTTTACCAAAATGCATGGTTTTTTTCAGTTCATGATCGATGATCTTTTTCTCATGTTCCAGGGTCTTGGTAGACAGGGCATTGGCAATGGTCTGTTTCAGTTCTTCGTTGTCAAAGGGCTTGGGCACATAATCATAGGCCCCGGCATTCATGGCCTCCACGGCAGTCTCCGCGGTGGCATAGGCGGAGATCATGATAACAACGGTTTCCGGGGTGTACTTTTTGGACGCCCTGAGGACATCCAGCCCGGTGATATCGTCTAATTTGATATCGCACAACAGCAGGTCAAATTGTTCCTTTTCGAGCATCGAGATAGCCAGATGACCGCCTTCGGCACAGGTAACTTTATATCCTTCTTTGGTCAGCATAAATTCGATTAACTCACGCATGCTGAGTTCATCATCGACAACCAGAACGTTATAGTTTTCACCAGACATGCTCACCCCGTATTTTATAGTTTTGGTAATTTTGATAATTATTCAGAATTGTTAAAGACTACTTTGCCGGCCACCATCGTTAAAACAGCTTTACCCCTGAGCCTCCAGCCTTCAAAGGGTGTATTGCGGCCAAGGGAGCAAAACTCGGCACTGTCCACGGTATACTTTATGTCAGGATCAATGATGGTGATATCTGCGATGTTGCCGACCTTGAAACTGTTGTCCATACCGAGCAGGCTGGCCGGACGCCGGGACATTTTTTCAACCAGCTGCGGAATTGAAATCAGGCCGTCATCCACCAGTTTCAGACTTAAAGAAATGGATGTTTCAAGACCGATGATGCCATTTGGCGCCTTATCAAAGGCCATATTCTTTTCCATCACGGAATGGGGAGCATGATCGGTGGCAATGACATCAATCGTCCCATCTGCCAATCCCTCCCGAATTGCCGCGCGGTCTTCCCGGGCCCGCAGCGGTGGATTCATTTTGGCGTTGGTGTTATAGCCTTCAACAGCGTCCTCTGTTAGCGTAAAATAATGGGGAGCCGTTTCAGCCGTGACGGGCACACCCCGGCTTTTAGCCTCGCGCAGTGCTCGTACCGATTCTTTGGTACTGACATGAGCAATGTGCACCGGGATGGCCGTTAATTCGGCCAGAGCGATTTCACGCATGACCATGATGCTTTCGCACGCATTGGGAATGCCGGCCAAACCCAGTCGGTTTGCCAGCTTGCCTTCGTTCATGGCGCCGCCGGCCGCCAGATTTAAATCTTCACTGTGAGATATTACTCCCAGATCAAATTTCTGCGCATTCTCGAGCGCTGAGCGCATCAGTTGACTGTCCATCACCGGAAGCCCGTCATCGGAAACGGCTACAGCACCCGCATCCTTCAAGTCTCCGTAGTCGCAAAGCTGCCTGCCCTCAAGTCCCTTGCTGATAGCGGCAACCGGAAATACGCGTGTTGGTGCGCATTGCTCGGCTTTTTTTAAAATATATTCGGTGACCTGTCGGTTGTCGTTAACGGGGTTGGTGTTGGGCATGGCACACACAGCTGTAAAGCCACCGGCGGCGGCTGCCCGACAGCCCGTGTTTATGGTTTCCTTGTATTCATATCCCGGCTCTCTCAAATGAACATGCAAATCAATTAGACCCGGCGTTACAATTTTACCGGCGGCATCGATAATTTTTAATCCCGGGGGCCGGACTCCGGTTTCTTTTTTTCCGTTGTTTTCTTCTCCGCTTTTTTTGATTTCAACGATTTTACCGTTGTCGACCAGAATATCGCCGGGGCCGTCACAATTTTCCGCATCAACCAGTCTGCCGCCCTTAATCAATATCATTGCGGTCACCCTCTACCACCGGACCTAGCCGGTGCATGCGTATTGCCACACCATTTGGACCTGATCAAAGATAATTGAAGGATTGTTCAAAGACTGCATCATCCGGGGAATTCCAGGGGAACAATATTGAGCGTGAATCATTTTAAAATTTTTCCGATGCGGTTCCAGCGTGAACCGAAATTCTCCTGATCCCAGGACCAATAAATCATAAAGGCTTTTCCGCTAACCACCTTTAAATCCACAAAACCCCAGAATCGACTATCAAAACTTTGATCTCTGTTATCTCCCATTACAAATAAGGCGTTGTCAGGTACGGTAACGGGTCCAAAATTGTCTCTGGCCTGCAGGCCGCGTGGAATAATTTGGGAGTCTGTTCGAATGCTAAAGTCGTCGTCAATGGGTTTGTCGTTTACGTAAATCTTTTTATCACGTCCCTCCACCCTGTCACCGGCAAGACCGATAACCCGCTTTATAAAGTCCTTATCAGGATCTATTGGAAACTTAAAGACAATTATGTCCCCCCGTTTCGGCTTTTTAAACGGAACGATGACGCTTCTTAAAAAGGGGATTCTAATGCCGTATATAAATTTGTTGACCAGAATATGGTCGCCAATCTGAAGGGTCTGTTTCATAGACCCTGAAGGTATTTTAAACGCTTGCACAAAAAAAGTGCGTATCAGCAGCGCCAAAAGAATGGCCACCAGAATGGCTTCAATATTTTCGCGTATACGACTTTTGTGAGGAATCTGTGTTTCCGTATCCGATGAAACGACTGATTTCAATTTATTTGAAGTACCTTTCACGGTTTTTTTCAATCAACACGCCCTATTCAGTGAGCCGAAACAGGCAGCCAGGCCCGCCGGTCAGATGGTATCTATAATGATGAGGGCAAACCTTAGTGCTATGTTAGCTATAATTCCGGCAGCCAGGTCGTCAACAACCACCCCGACGCCTCCTGAGAACCTTCGTTCCAGGCGATCTATGGGAAACGGCTTTAATATATCCACTATCCTGAAAAAAATAAACCCGGCCACCACATTAGCCCAGTTAAAGGGAAGTCCCAGAAGTGCAACCATCATACCGACGATTTCATCGATAACGATGCACCCCGGATCTGTTTCGTTAAGTATTTTTTCGGCCTCGGTTGCAATCCGCATGGCCAGGACAATAGTAATGACCACAACCAGCACGGCTACCGATAGCTGGATCTTGGACAGAATCAGACAACCCAAAATACCGAGTAGCGACCCCGCGGTTCCGGGAGCCACGGGAATCTTGCCCACATAGCATCCGGTCGCAAGCAAAATGACCGCGCTATCCTTAAAATTCATGGCCCGTGTCTATAATTTGGCACTGTTTTTGTCAAGCGCCAATATGGAGGAGCTGGGCGTGGTGAAGCGTTCCCAGATATCAACAAGGCGTCGAACGATTGCTTTTTTATCGGTCGAAGCCAAGGGAACTTTAATCGGAGTCGGGCAAAATATTGCTGCTTTTGGCAGCGGCGTCTCTGGTTATCGTTGCATATACCGTCTTTATGGGAATATTATGTTCATAGGCAATTTTTTTGCATACCTCATACTCGGGAACGATACGAACTTCACCATCCGGTAATTTGATGCGCTTAACCGCAATCAGACCGTATGAGGTTTCAATTTTGGCCTGGTCACGCTCAAGGATTCGACGACGGACATCATAGTATCTGATACCGATTGATGTTGTTTCTAAAAGCAGGCGGTTAATAATGGCGTCCCTGCGGCTATTGGCGCACAGAACCTGGACCAATGTCCCGGGTCGGCTCTTTTTCATGTAAATCGGGATCCAGTAGACATCAAGCGCCCCATCTTCAAACAAACGCTCCATTAAAAAGCCAAAAATCTCGGGATTCATATCATCAAGGTTGGTTTCCACCACCACAATCTCATCGGTTTTCTGCTTCTCAATGGTTCCGAGGACAATCCGCAGCAAATTGGGTATCTCTGCCAGGTTCCGCGTTCCGGCGCCGTAGCCGGTTTTCTGAATGACCATTTGCGGCAGGCTGCCAAAGGATTCGGCCAGGGTCGCGACGATGGCTGCACCGGTGGGTGTTACAAGCTCGCTGTCTATCTCAGTGCCGTAGACGGGAATGTTTTTCAGGATTTCAAGGGTTGCCGGGGCCGGAACCGGAAGTGTTCCGTGTCGGGATGAAACAAAACCTGAGCCCAGAGGAATCTTTGAGGCACTTACCTGCTGAATGCCCAGATATTCCAGGCCAAGAACGGTCCCGACGATATCAACCAGGGCGTCGACCCCACCGATTTCATGAAAATGAACCTTATCCCTGGGGCACCCGTGAACGGCGGCTTCTGCAGCCGCCAGCGTTTCAAATATATCCAGGCTTTTGGTTTTAACCCGGTCGGACAAATTGCTTTTTCGGATCAAGGTCTGTATATCAGCAAAATCCCTTGAGGCGGTGTTCTTTTTGATCGCTACCCGAACCCCTTGGGCTTGAATGCCGCTGCGTTCTAAAGGCTGCCGGGTCAAATCGAAATCCTTCAAGGGCATCTGCTCAAGTTTGCCGGCCAGCCAATCCACGGGAACACCCAAATCAATAAGGGCACCCAATGCCATATCGCCACTGATACCTGAAAAACAGTCAAAAAAAGCCAGCATCGAGAGTTAAATGGTGGTTAGGATTACGGTTTGCGCCCCGATCAGGGCGGTGGTTCATAACATTCCGGATGCGGTGTCAAAATATTCCCGGACAGGTCCCTTACCGCGTAAATCCATAATTTCCTACCACAATTCCAATTTGAAAACAAACTATTAAAAATTCCGGAGGTATTGACCGATATGGTCAGGCTAAAATAGATCGAAGCTTCTTATTGCCATCAACATCGATATTTATTCCGTTGCCAAAATACACAAAGTAAAAAAATTAGGTGATCTTGGCCCGGCGTCTATCGACCGAACACCGGATCGGGCAAAAGCACTCTAACAGATATTGACAATGGAATGGGATTGTGGTGGGAATAAATTATTCGCATTGAGTATCTTGGACCTATTTATATACATTATATGAGACAATTTTATGTTTGGTCTCAAATCCTTTCTCTATACGGTTGCCTTAATAGTACCTCTCCTTGTTTTCTTATATTACTATATCAGGCGGAAAAACGAATTTGGCTATTTCGATGTTATCGTGATTACCGGTCTTCTGTGGGTATGTGGTTTTGTTTTTACCGTAAATTTTGGTGGCATCATATTTATGATTATGGAAGGTATTCGCAAATTTATTGATTTCCTGATGAAATATGTTTAAGTAGGATTCGTATGATTGAAAGATTTAGATTTTGAGTCTATGGGTCGTCCCAAATATCGGACAGAAATGTCAGAAGGATAATCGGATAATCCAAGGCAAATTTAACTGCGGAAGTGCGCAGCTCACTGGTGGGGCTCCCGGACTTCAAATCCGGTGTGGGGCGCTAAAACCGTCCCGGGTGGGTTCGATTCCCATGCACTTCCGCCACTTTTTTTGGATCCTCACTTTTAATGGACCATTGATTTGGACTAAACACCATCCACTTAATTGACCCGGTTTCACGCCTGATAGTGGTTACGGTTGCCAGACAGGGCAGGTACAGAAGCACGAAAACCATCATGGACAGGGCCGACAGGGGCGTCATACCGGAGGCTCGTAGCGCCTTTCTCAAAGCATCCGATTTCTCATCAGCATCAACAGCATACAGGACCCCCATCGTACTGACCACAATCTCTTTGGCAACAAAACCTGACAATAGCGCCACCCCCCCCCGCCAATCGATACCCAGGGGGGCAAAAACGGGCGCCAGCGCCTTTCCGATACGCCCCATCAGGGAGTGCTCGGCCTGCCGGAACTGCTGGGCCCTCAAAAGGGCTGAATGGGCATCTTCTCTTTCTAATTTCAGCCGCAATTTTGCGGTCTCATTTGCAACCGCAAGTCGGGCTTCAAAGGATCCCAGTAAATTATTGATTTCAGCCCTGTTGTCGGTGGCTTTTTGTTCATGGCGCGGAAAAGCGGTAAGGGCCCAGATGACTATCGAGCCGACCAGAATTATACCACCCATTTTCCGCAAAAATATTTTACTGCGGTCCCACATGTGAATTAAAAGGCTGCGCAACATCGGTACCCGGTAAGGGGGCAATTCCATGACGAACGGTGCGTCGGCGCCCTTTAATAAAGTAGATCGAAAAAGCCTGCCGGTCAGCATGGAAAGAACAATCCCCAGAAGATAAATTGCAAATATAACTGTGCCGGCGCGGGCGCTGAAAAAAGTACCGGCCAGGACAATGTAAACCGGTAGCTTGGCCGAACAGGACATAAACGGTGTGATCAGAATGGTGAGGATACGATCCTTTTCACTTTCGAGGGTGCGGCTGGCCATGATGGCAGGAACATTGCAGCCGAAACCCATGAGCATGGGTATAAAGGATTTACCGTGGAGTCCGATCAGATGCATGATCTTGTCCATCAGAAATGCGGATCTGGCCATATAGCCGGTATCCTCAAATAGCGCGATACAGAAAAATAGGATAAGAATGTTGGGCAAAAAAATGATGACGCTGCCGATGCCGGCCAGAAGTCCGTCCAGGGCAAGATCTTTAAGAAGACTGTCGGGCAGGATCCCGGCCAGCAATGCTGAAATCCAGGCCACCAGACTGTCGATCATTTCCATCGGATATTCACCCAGGGTAAATGTCAGTTGAAACATGGCCCAGATAAAGAAAACAAAAATGGGGAACCCCACAAAGCGGTTGGTCAGGACAAGATCGATGTTACGGGAGATATCGATCCGCTGCCGGCTGGTCGCGGTGCACACTTCCTTCATGACCCCGGCAATAAACCCGTAGCGCTCATCGGTCATCACGATTTCCGGGTCGTCATCGAAGCGATTTCTGATATGATTCCGCAATTCATCGGTCAACTCGAGAATTTTAAAACTGCCTTCGTTTGGGTTGCGACCGACCCGGTCCCTTACAATTTTATCATGCTCAAGCAGTTTTATTGCCGTCCAACGCGGATTGTTCGGGAGGGTGGGGATAACCTGATCATCGAGGCATTGCGTGAGTTTCTGGACGGCTTTCTCGATGTCCTGGCTGTATTTCACCCTGCGTTTTTGAAGATCCGGTGGATCTGTCTCGGCCAACTCGACCGCCATTTTCAACAGCGTGTCGATGCCTTCGTTTTTATTGCCGACCGTAAAAGTGACCGGTACATCTAACAGATTCGATAACTTTGCGGCATCGATTTTCATCCCCCGGGCGCGAGCAAGGTCGGCCATGTTCAATGCGAATAGCACCTTGCAACCGAGCTCTCTGAATTGGGTCGCCAGGTAGAGGCTGCGCTCGAGGTTGGATGCATCAATGATGTCAATCACGACGTCCGGGTTTTCATCCAGTACAAAATTTCGCGCCACAATTTCTTCGATGGAGTACGGCGTCAAGCTGTATGTGCCCGGTAAATCGATTATTTTTAAATCATAGCCGTGTCTGCTGATCGCACCCTCTTTTTTCTCGACAGTCACACCCGGCCAGTTGCCCACTTTCTGTCGGGTACCGGTTATACTGTTGAAGATGGTGGTTTTTCCGGAGTTGGGATTCCCGGCAAGCGCTATGGTGAGGCTTTTTAGTGGCATAGCGCTAATCCTATCTCACATGGGTGACTTTGATCTGCGAGGCTTCCCTAACGCGCAGAGAGATATGGTATCCCTTGACGATCAATTCGAGTGGATCCTTTAAAGGCGCATATTTTTCAACATAAACGTCCGTCCCTTTTAGAATTCCCATCTCAAGGATTCTCCTGCGGAGAGCGCCGTTTCCGCCCACGCGTTCAATTGTGGCGGTCTGGCCTTCTTTCAATTCACTTAAAAACATCGACACATCGCCTTACGCAATCGTTATGATTGTCAAACGCATATTCCGATTCCCTTCATGTTTGACCGGGCTTCGGGTGCATGGCAATATCCAATAGTTGGCGGCGATCCGATTACCCTGCAAATGTTAGCACAAATTTTTATAATTTGCGACAGCGCCATGTATTGCCAATGAACTTAAACCGGGGGCCTACTTTCGAGCAAGAAACCCGTCACAACATCTTTAGCGCTTTAGTATAATAATCACCGCTCCACTGAGCATTAAAGCAGCTCCCAAAAACCGTCTCTTGATGGCTCGCATATAAACGACAAAGCTAACCCCGTTAAGCGGAAGACTGGCCTGAAAATACCCGTAAAGGCATTATCCAAGGGAGGGATCTCAATGAAAAACAGCGATATGGTAAACAGCGGAATACTGTAAAAAATGGGATCGGCCGCCATTTGATAAGGGTTGAGATCAGAAAAGATTTTTTTTACCCAGGCATCATGTGAAGAGACGGCCAGGGCGACAAACAGCGACAAAATCAACTGGAGCATTTCGTTTGATTGTGAAAAACTATTGTACGCCTGTAATTAGAAAATCGGATACCAGATTGATCATTCCCCATATGGCATCCGCCGCCAGATGGCGCTCGATGGATCGATCGAATAAAATCGATAGATTTGCTTCGAATTCATCATCTCCTACCCACAGCAGATAATAAAGGGGTATCTTTGGAAAGGGCGTAATTTCAAAGGCAGCATCCGCCATATCCAATGCTTTGCCCCCCAGCTTTTCGGCCGCTGATCGAAATGCCCCCGGATTCTGCCCGTAAAGGTTTAACAATGGACGCGTTTCTAGCAAATGGGGTCCCTGAAAAAAATGCGAATCCTTGAGATCCCGCACACTGATCAGCTCGTGCACCGGACACTCACGGCTGACATTCAGAAGGTATACGAGCGTCAGGAGTTCAAGGCGAGGATGGTCGACGTTGACCCAGCGGTCATCGATAAAATTGCGGATGCATCTATTTTCAAGATCAACCCGCAATTCTATGGCCAGAAAAGGAAGCAACAACTCGCCGGCGGGGCCGACCCTGGCCAGCGACCGCTCGCAAAGTTCATCCATGTTCAAATTTTTCAAATCATCCCAGTAAACGGGGAGCGCGGCGACGGACTCACCGGATGATTGTCGCGACGAAGCCATTTGTTTGTTTTTTCTCGCCTGCATAATCAAATAATATGTTCTAACCTTGCCACCGACTCAATATGATAGGTGTGGGGGAACATGTCAACCGGTTGAACCTCCAGCACCCGGTAAGAATCTTGCAGCAGGGCAAGATCCCTGGCCAGTGTGGACGGATTGCAGGAAACATATACGATTCTGGTCGGACGCATTTCCAGAACCTGCTTAATGACCTTTTTGTGCATCCCTGCTCTGGGTGGATCTATTATCATTACCTCCGGCTGGCCGGCTAGCTGGGATAAACATACGTTGATATCCCCTTGCACGAATCGGCAATTTGAAATTTTATTTCTGCGGCAGTTACGGATGGCATCGGCTACCGCGTGGCCGGAAATCTCAACTCCGATAACCTCCCGGGCAGAATCGGAAAGACAAATAGCTATGGCACCGGTGCCGCTGTATAAATCGACAACACTTTCGCCACCGCTAAGCCCTGCAAATTGTTTGACGATAGTGTATAAATGGTCGGCACCCCTGGAGTTGGTCTGAAAAAAAGAGTTGGCTGATATCTCGAATTCAAAAGAACCAATTTTATCTTTGATTACCGAATCGCCCCCCAGGCAGATTTCATATTCCCCGTTGGTAATAGCAGCCTTGCGTGCAGTAATATTGTTCATCACCGAGATGATGTCGGGGTATTTATCCATCAAAAGATCTGCAAGCGGCTGCACCTGGGCCCGATCCTCGGCGGCCGTGATGACATTAACCATCCATTGGTTGTTGGCCACTGAATGGCGCAGCATCAAAAATCGCCAAAACCCAATATGGGTCTTGAGACCGTATACGGCTGCATCCGAGTTTTTGATATATTTTCTGACATCCGCTAAAATACTGTTACCGAGCTCCGGCTGTAACAAACAGGTCTGGATATCCAATACTTTATAAAAAGTTCCCGGCACATGCAGACCGATCGCAAAGCCCTTAACCTTGCTTTGTTTGTCCATCTCCTGGGGCATGAGCCATTCACGATCGGAACAGGAGAACTCCATTTTGTTTCGATAAGCAAATTCTTTGGGGGAAGCGATTGTTGGCTGCACCGCAATCCCTTTTATCGATCCGATATGTTCCAGGGATTCGATAACATGCTGTCTTTTGTAATCAAGCTGTTTGTCGTAGGCCAAAAACTGCCATTTACAGCCCCCGCAAGTGCCACTGTATATGCAGGGGGCCTGGATTCTGTCCCCGGACGGCTCCATCAGTTCCGTAAGCCGGGCTTCGGCATAATTTTTCTTTTTCCTGATGATCCGGGCCCTGACCCGATCTCCCGGGATCGCCTGGTCGACAAATACGGCCAGCCCGTCGAGCCGAGCCATACCCTTTCCGCCAAAAGCGATAGCCGTGATCTCCAGTTCCACAACTTGACCCTTTTTTACAGCCATCTGATTCAGCCCTATTAGGAGGGTTCAAAGGTTCAGAGGTTCAGGGTTCAGAGTTAAACGAAAAATCAAAAGGGTTGAATTGTGAGCCCTGAACAATGAGCCCATAACCTATTACCCATTACCCATCACCCA
>CAMYNZ010000080.1:0-11570 GCA_947259865.1 uncultured Desulfobacterales bacterium
TAAAAGCGTGTATCGCAAGACGGAATCTGGTAAGGGCATTAAGGGACCCGATGCGACCGAACACCCCCGACCCAAACAAAATGGAACCCCAAAAGCAATAAAACAGCAATTTAGAAACTAACATAAAAGAAGGAGGTAAAAATGGCAAACGTACGTGAAGTTTATAAATGTGAGGCATGTGGAAATATTATTGAAGTTCTGCATGAGGGTGCAGGTGAATTGGTATGCTGCGGTCAACCAATGGCTCTTTTGTCTGAAAATACTGTGGATGCCGCCCTGGAAAAACATGTCCCCGTAGTTGAAAAAGTTGCAGACGGTTTTAGTGTCAAGGTCGGTGAAGTGCCCCACCCCATGGAAGAGAAACACTATATTGAATGGGTTGAACTCATTACTTCAGACGGAAGGCTGTATCGAAGGTGGCTGTGTCCCGGGGAAGCACCCGAGGCAACTTTTAACGTGGCCGCCGATCAGGTTACCGCCAGGGAATTTTGCAACCTGCACGGCCACTGGAAAGGATAAAGATCATGCTAACGGAAAAAATAGAAAAAGCACTCAATGACCAGTTCACGGCTGAGCTGTATTCTTCATATCTGTATCTTTCCATGAACGCTTATTTCAAGTCATCCGGCCTCGAGGGTTTTGCCAAGTGGATGTATGCTCAGGCTCAGGAAGAAGTGACCCATGCCATGAAGTTTTATGACTTCATAAATCAGCGCAGCGGGAGGGTCATTCTGCAGCAAATCGACGCCCCGCCGGTTGAATGGGACTCGCCCTTGGCCGTTTTTGAGGCCACCTTAAAACACGAACAGAAAGTTACCGGACTTATTAATGACCTGGTTGAACTGGCATTGCAGGAGCACGACCATGCATCCCAAATTTTCCTGCAATGGTTTGTCAGCGAGCAGGTCGAAGAAGAAGAAAGCGTTGAAGGGGTCCTTCAGCAGCTCAGACTGTTGAGCGATGCCAAAGGTGGACTTTATATGATAGATCGCGAACTGGCCCAGCGAAGTCCCGTTATGGCGGCTTCAGCGGGAGAAGGATAATTAACGGGTCCGTCAACCACCAACCGCGTGAGGGAAAGCGTTTTTGTTCCGTCCCTTAACTAGAGCTCTCAACGATATTTCGTGAACAACGGGTGATAGATCATTGGCAACAGACAAGGAGGTGATCAAATGGCCAGCTGGAAATGCCACAATTGCGGATATACTTTCGAAGCGGATACTCCACCCAACGAGTGTCCTTCCTGCAAAGAGAAGTGCGAATTCCTTAATAACACTTGCTATACTCCTGACTGTGAAGGCGAAGGTATAGATCCAAGGATCAAATAAAGGAGCGCTAAAAAATGGCCAAAGCACTCATCGTGTATACTACACGTACAGGAGAAACCCAACAAATCGGTGAGCTGATTGCCGAAGGGATTCGAATATCCGGTCATGAAGCCACTGTGCTGAGCAACAAGGATATAAAAAACGAATCCGATCTCCAGGGTTATGATGTCCTGGTTCTGGGATCTTCTACCTATCACGGCCAGATGATGCAGGGGATGAAAACGCTACTATTTTTGGCTGAAAATTCGGAGCTGGAGGGCAAAATCGGTGGTGCCTTCGGTGCTTTTGGATGGAGTGGTGAAGCTCCTGTCCGGATTTACGATACAATGAAGCACATATTAAAGATGAATATGGTAAAAGAACCATTAATGCTTAAATCCAGCTCACTGGGCGGCGGGATCCAGATGGCCCAGGACTACGGACGTGAAATCATCAAAAAACTCGAAGATCTTAATAAATAGAACATCAATTATATGAGGGATCGGGGTGTTTTTTTCACGACAAGATGATCGCCCCGGTGCTTCTAATGGGCAGAGGGCTATTGCCGCCGAGAAAGGCAAAACACGGCGTCGGTTCTTGTTGGCGTGACAGTTTTAAATGGCCGGCAGTAAAATGCAAGGCAGTTGCCGCTGTCAGGCCTGGCAGGCAACAACCCGGCATCTTGCCGTGAAAAAAATACCCCGACCCCTGAATTATATAGCCATTCAATTGAAAGGAACAAAAGATGCCAAACACCCCTCAACACTGTCCCGGATTTACAAACTTTAAAAATCTCAAATCGTTTATTTGTAAATGCCCGGAATGCGGAAAAGAAAAAGAAATATTTTCGGATGAATTCGATAGGCCGCAAACGTGCAGCGGCTGCGGCAAACCGATTGACTTTGAGCAGTGTACGCTGTCTGGGGAGGCCAAGAGCACTGAACCAGCCTAGAAATGGTTTCAAAACCCCATCTTAGGCTCAATGGCTATGTTGCAGGCCTCCTCAAAATGCTCACATACTACCGTGTATGCTCCGCTTTTTCGTCGGCCTGCGCCTTGCCCTTGAACCTAATCTAAGGTTTTGAAACCACTTCTGAAGGCTATCTTAAAAGCCCGTCTGACGCTCGTTGGCTACGTTGCGGGCTATCTCAAAATTCTCGCTACTACCTTCATGGTTAAAAAGAAGTCGGACGGTTTGTTGGATGTTGATTTTACTCTGAGCGTGAGTAAACAAGGTTATGAGGAGATTAGAGGTGAAGGCAAAAGTGATTGCCGGGTTGTTTATCAGCCTGATGGTGATTGTGGCTGTGGTCCAGGCGGTCGAGAACAAAGGGGCAAAGGATATAACCCTGGCTGGCGGCAAGTCCGGAAAAGTTACATTTCCTCACCATCGCCACCAGGAAGTGCTCGTCGACTGTAAGATCTGCCATTCTGTTTTTCCCCAGAAGGCGGGCATTATTGAGGAGCTTAAAGCCCAGGGTAAGCTGAAGAAAAAACAGGTTATGAACAAGCTATGCACAAAATGCCACAAACAAAAGAAAAGGTCCGGTGAAAAAGGGGGCCCGGTCACCTGCAAAACCTGTCATATCAAAAAATGAAAATAAAGCTGTTGGTCATATTGAGTTTTACAGTATTAGCGTTTACCACAATCGGGATAGCCATCGAAAACAAAGGGGCAAAGGAGCTGGAGATGCCAGGCGGCGTCAGGGGTAACGTTCCGTTCCCGCATCATCGCCATCAGAACGCGCTGGGAAACTGTGACGTTTGCCACATACTTTTTCCCCAGGTCCGGGGTTCAATTGAAAAGCTCAAGGCCGAGGGAAAATTAAAGGGAAAACATATAATGAACACCCTGTGTACAAAATGTCATCGCGAAAGGATAAAGGCCGGAAAAAAATCCGGACCGATTTCGTGTTCCACATGTCATCAAAAATAAAGGATAGTACTCGATGCTTGTACTCGGTTTGCAGGGCAGCCCTCGCAAAAAGGGTAATACGAACTATTTGCTAAAAACATTTCTCAATGAAGCTGCGAGCCTGGGCGCGAATACAACAGTCATCGAAGCAGCCCACAAAAATATCCTTCCCTGTAAAGAATATATTGTTTGCGAAAAGAAAGGTTTTTGTCCCATCGATGACGATATGAAGCACGAAATCTATCCCCTGCTGCGGCAGGCAGATGTCATCGTTGCAGCGTCCCCGGTGTTTTTCTACAACGTGACCGCCCAACTCAAAGCCCTCATTGACAGAAGCCAGACCTTGTGGGCCCGGAAATACAAACTCAAGTTAAAAGATCCTGCCCGGAATTATCGCCGGGGATTTTTATTGAGCGTTGCAGCCACCAGGGGCAAAAATCTTTTTGAGGGCGTGCATCTTACGGCCCATTATTTTTTCGATGCCGTAGGGGCCCGTTACGAAGGAAGTTTAACCTACAGGAGTATCGAAGGCCCTAAAGACATCCAAAACCATCCGTCGGTGCATGATGATGTAAAAGTGGCCGTCAAAAAACTGTTACAGCCGTTGATTGATCGAAAAAAAATCCTTTTTGCCTGCCGCGAAAATGCCTGCCGCAGTCAGATGGCCAGCGCATTTGCCCAATATTATGCCGGTGATAAACTGGATGTGTTAAACGGCGGAAGCCAACCGGCAGATAAAATAAACTCCACAATGATTGAGACCATGCAGGAAAAGGGGTTGGATATGGCGTTTCGTATCCCCCAGTCGATAAACGCGGCCATAGAAAACAATGCTCCCGAAATTATTGTTACCATGGGCTGCGGAGAAGAATGTCCTTTTGTTCCGGGGGCCAGAATGCTGGACTGGGATCTGCCTGATCCTTCCGGAAAATCCACAGAATTTATGCGCAACGTGCGTGATGAAATTGATAAACGGGTCACCGAGTTAATTGCAGAAATAACCTAAAAATGGTTGAAATTTTAGATTTTCAATTCTATAAGAATTAAAACTAACTGCAAGATCAAGACAAAGGAGGTCGGGAATGGATAAGTACGTATGCACAGTTTGTGGTTATGTCTATGATCCAGATCTGGGTGACCCGGACGGTGGCGTGGCTCCGGGAACAAAATGGGATGATGTACCCGATGACTGGGTTTGCCCCGTGTGCGGTGCTTCCAAAGAGGATTTTGAAAAGGAAGATTAACCGGGCGGGATTAGAAACATTACCTTATTTTTTTGATGCCCTTTTCTGCCGTTACCAAAATTATGGCAAAAAGGGCATCAATTCTTTAAGGCAAAAAATTGTAACGCATTACAATATAATACAACCATTCAGATATCAATTTATAGCGGAAGCGAGGAAAAGAAAATGAAGCCGATTGAAATTTCAAAGGGTATTTATGACGTTGGGGTTAATGACTGGAATATCAGTGACTTTCACGGATATTCGACTCCCTTTGGCACAAGCTATAATGCTTATTTGATCCTAGATGAAAAGATCGTGCTGGTCGATACCGTCAAAAGTGAATTCGCAGATGAATTGATTTACAATATATCCAATGTGATAGATCCTAAAAAGATCGATATGGTCATCAGCAATCACACCGAAATGGATCATTCCGGAGGTCTGGGTCGGGTAATGCACCGGATCGGTGAAGACAAGCCGCTTTATTGTTCCAAAATGGGGGTTAAGAATTTGCCCCGTCATTTCCGGCAAAAATGGAATTACAAGACCGTTGGAAATGGTGATGCGCTGAGCATCGGCCAGAAAACGCTTACTTTTCTGGAAACCCGCATGATCCATTGGCCGGACAGTATGTTTACCTATCTTAAGGAGGATAAAATCCTTTTTTCCAGCGATGGGTTTGGCCAGCACTACGCCAGTCACGAGAAATTCGATGATCAAGTCGGTGAAAAAATCATGCCCCATGCCAAAAAATATTTTGCCAATATTCTGCTGCTGTATTCCGGGCATATTCAAAAACTGCTGGAAACTGTTTTGAAACTGGGGCTGGATTTTAAAATGATCTGCCCCGATCATGGTGTCATCTGGCGCAAAGATCCGATGAAAATTGTGGACGCCTATGTCAGGTGGTGCAGCCAGGAACCGAAAAAAAAGGCTATTGTTGTTTACGATACCATGTGGCACAGCACCGAAATGATGGCCAATGCGATTGCATCCGGTATCAGTGCTGAAGGCGTCGATGTCAGACCCATGTATCTCAGAAAATGGCATCGCAGTGACATAATGACTGAAGTTCTGGATACCCGGGCCGTGGTGGTGGGTTCACCGACCCTCAACAACGGCTTGTTTCCCACGGTTAGCGATATTTTGACCTATATGAAAGGTCTTAAGCCAAAGAATAAAATCGGCGCTGCTTTTGGATCTTATGGTTGGAGCGGTGAATCCATAAAACTGATCCAAAATGAATTGGAAGCCATGAAATTCGAGATGTTGGAGCCGGGCCTGAGAATCCATTACATACCGGATGATGAAGGCTTGGATGCCTGTTACCAATACGGGCAAAAAATTGGCCAGGCTGTATTGAATAGTTAGTGTTTTGGGTATATCGTTTAATGTTCAGGCCAACATTGCCCGCATCAATCACCAAGGACAAAACACGTTCGTTATATGAAAATTGTGTACATTGAATTAAGCGAATGCATTCATTGCGAAATTTGTACCGAAATGTGTCCTACAGTTTTTAAATTAAATGAGGCCGGTTTCATAGAGATTTTTGATGTGACGGAGGGCGATGTTGCCGCAGTGCAGGAGGCTATCAAATATTGTCCAGCGGATTGTATTCATTGGAATGAATGCTAAAGACGCTGATAAAGTCTATAGAAAACAAACACTTGAATCTTTTACCCGCCGTCTCTGTGGCGGGCTTGGATCCCCTTTTCCAACTGAAGTGGAGAAGAACCTAACATTTTAATCTATGGGCAAAGAAAAGTTGAGCGGCCGGAAGCTCAAAGAAAAAATCCTTAAACTTCTCACCCAGCAAGATATTACCAAAGGCCTTGAAGAGCTATGCCGGTTGCCGGCACGTCAGGCCATCAATCCCCTTTTTTCCTTTTTATTCAGTCTTGACGAAAATTTAAAATGGCGAACAATAACCGCCTTTGGCGAAGTGGTCGCCTGCCTGGCCAAAAGCGATCTGGAGTCGGCCCGCGTCATTATGCGACGCCTCATGTGGAATTTAAATGATGAGTCCGGTGGGATCGGCTGGGGTTCACCGGAGGCCATGGGCGAAATTATGGCCCGCAGCCAAGGGCTGGCTGAGGAGTATGCACCTATTCTGGTTTCATATATCCGTCCTGACGGAAACTTTTTGGAGCACGAGGTATTACAGAGGGGGGTTTTATGGGGCCTGGGCCGACTGGCTTATGCCCGATCCGATCTGGTCTCATATGCCGCTGCATTTCTTCCGCCTTTTTTTGAATCTCAAGATCCTGCCTTGCGAGGCCTTGCCGTATGGGCCGCAGGCGCCCTGCCTGTTGATCGAAACCTTCCGTTTATCAAATCTTTGGCTGAAGACAGTGCCCGGTTTAAGCTCTGCGTGGGCGGCGAAGTGATTGAACAATCCATCCGTAGGCTGGTGGCGGAGGTGCTCAGCAAAATTGATTGCTGAAAAAATTCCTGCGACCGGATCGGGTTGTTTCCAAGCGCTATCAGTTTTTTTTTAGCTACCTTTTTGCCCAGCGCAACCAGATTGCAGCTGACACCCCCCAGACGGCATTGAAAATTATAACAAACACCGGCGTGAGCGTGCCGAGATCCAGGCCCATGGCACCTTTGTTGGCTTTCATCGGAAAGACGATGAAGAGCTGAACAAGCGTGGGTCCCAGACTGTAAACAAGGCCTTTGATCAGCACTGTACGTTGCCAGAGCGGAAGCAGGAATAGCGCCCCCCAGATACCGCCCCATACTATTCGGGGATACAACCAGGCGGCAGATAACTTCGGTGCAATTGAAACACCCAGGGCAGTTGTTATTCCAAGCTCACCAAAAATCCAGACAGCAAGACTGTTAAGCAGACCTCCAAAACAGCCTGCGGCGAATACCAGAGTAATATTCTTGGCCAAATTGTCCATGTGTATTTACTCCTTTTTTTCGAATACGGTCCTGATTCATAAAGATGTCTTTAATCAGCATGTGCCGTATAATCTAAGACACATTTTAACCCAGTCCAGTAGTAAACACCGAAAAATATTCGGAAAAAGCATTTCGTTTAAATCGGTAATGCAAGCATCACTTTAACTTCTCGGCCAACATGCGAAATGTGCCCGCTGCGTTTCTTTTTCCCGGGTCACAATCAACTATTCCAAATATGATTCACGAGCCGATTTTTATTGACTTGGGCTACCTTTTGTCATTTATTCACCAGAGTTTTGATTTCCCTCAGTCTACCGCTTTCCAAAAGATGCCCCAATGAAGAAAATTACCAAGGTGATATTCATATAGATTCTGGGAGCATATATTTATGCCGGAGCAAATAGGTTTCAGACGCAATATGGGCTTGTTTATGGCGGTAATGATTGGCATCGGCGCCACGATGGGACCCGGGATTTTTGCACTACCGGGCGAACTGGCGCATATGATCGGTCCGCTTGGCGTTCTCGTCTATTTGGCCATGGGTTTTTTAACCGTATTTACCGCGTTAAATTACAGCGAGCTCAGCGCCGCCATACCCTTAGCCGGCGGCGGCTATTCCTTTACCAGCAGAACCCTCAACAGGCCCGTGGCCTTTTTTACCGGCTGGTTCTTCTGGATCGGCAACACGCTGGCTTGTTCTATGTATGCCCTTATTTTTTCATTGACTATCCGCGCCTACTTTTTACCGGAAGCCAGCATTGCCCTCCTGACCCTGATCACCACAGTCGTATTCACTATCGTTAACTTCATGGGAATGAAGGAAGCCATTATCGTTATTACGGTAATGAATCTGGTGGAATTGGCGGTTCTGATCGGCGTTGCTGCACTCGGTTTGACTGATATTGAGCCGCGTAATCTGGAGCCTCTGGCGCCAATGGGATGGGGTCCCTTTGTCCCGGCTATGGCCCTCATCTATATCTCCTATGTCGGATTCGAACTTATTTCGAATGCGGCCGAAGAGATCATTCAACCGGGCAAAACCATACCGCGAGCTATTTTGATCACATTGGGCGTGAGTACAGCCATCTACGTCTTTGTTGTCGGTGTAATGATGGGCACCACCCATTATTCTGAACTGGCCCAAAGCGATATTCCGTTCATCTTCACGGCTGAGCGTCTTTTCGGCGCCTGGGGACGTTGGGCCGGAATTATCGCGACGATAATGGCGAGCCTTTCCGCATTCAGTGTGACCTTGGGCGCCAGCGCCCGCATTTTATACGCATTGGGGCGCGATAAACATTTTCCCCACGTTTTCGCCAAGTTGCATCCGAAATTCCAGACGCCGCATATTGCGCTTTTTATTTGTGCCCTGATTGTGATTATCTTCAGCTCCTCGGGTATCGTTAAATTTGTGGCTTCCTTGAGTGATTTCGGCTACCTGATGGGGCTCGGGATAATCAATTATGCGGTGATTCCATTGCACAAGCGTATGCCTAATTTGAGACGTCCATTTCAAACCTCATTTTTTCCCTGGATACCTATCCTGGGAGTTATTACTACCTGGATGTTTGTTCCGGCATTAGAATTAAGAAGTTTTGTTCTGGGCGGAATACTGACAGTGGTTGGATGCGGCATATATCTTTTCAGATCCGATAATCGTGCTGAAGTTTTTAAATTGGCAAAAGTTTATGTTAAATCATTTAAATTGTTTATATATAAATTAAGGAGAATGCGTATGCGAGTGCTCATCCTCAGTGGTGAAAAACAGGGTCGAAATATAGCTGATCGACTCTTGGCAAAAGATGAGTATCGAATGATGTTTCGTTCAGCGGAACATCAGGTAACCTTTATTGAAGAAGACGAGGCGCTATGTAAGGAACTTGAACAACGCTACAATGTTCCAATTTATCAAGGAGACGGCACAAAGAAAGAATTACTGACACAGGTCGGCATTGATAATATTGATGTCGTCATCGCGGCCTTTGAAGATGATGGTCGCAATGTAATTGCGGCCCTCCAGGCCAGACAGTTAGAACTCGAAAAGGTCGTCGCAATTGTCCAAAATCACGAATACACGCAGCTCCTTGAGCAGAACAACGTCGTGGTGGTGAACGCACCCTGGGCGACTGCAGCCATGGTTGAAAATATTCTCGACAATCCCGTCCTGGCGCAGCTTTTCGAATTCGGAATAGGAGCAGCAAGTCTTTTGGAAGTAAGCGTGCCTGAAAATGCGAGGGTAAATGGAAAATACATTCGAGATATTGAAATCCCAAAAGGGTGCTTGATTGCCGCAATAATCAGAGATAATCAATTTGTGGTTCCGCGCGGCACCACCAGTGTCGAGGTCGAAGATCGTGTCATTTTCATCGGGCCCGCCTCCGCCATTAAAAAAGCATTCGATATATTTATGCTCAAAAAATAACGAGCCATTGCTCAAATCCTTTTGAGCAATGGCTCGTTAAGTTTTATGTTTTAAGTGTTAAGTTTTAAGTAGCTGTTATTACGTTAAATGAAAAAAACTGAGCACTCGTCCTTTAATGGGTAGCCCCCGACCCCTCACTTATTTATACAACATAAATTTGCGGACTTCTTGAGTGGGTTCAGGACCCAACAAGCATTCCATCAGTAAAAATGCCACTTGCATGTTACATCGTTTTGTAGAATTTTCTGCCCATCCAGGGCAGATTTAATCCGCTCAGTCCGCTCATTCTTCCGGTTCTCGGTTTTCTTTATTAAGATCCGATGCTATACCGCCCATGTTGTTGTCGTCATGATTGGAAGTGGACCAAGAAGCAGTTGTTTGAGTATTAGCCTTTGCGGCGCGGAACAAAACTCCCTTTGTCT
Source organism: uncultured Desulfobacterales bacterium (assembly GCA_947259865.1). The sequence goes on from CAMYNZ010000080.1 coordinate 10,203, forward strand.
TCGGGGAACTGTTAAATCCGGTTTCGGCGACAAGCGCTGGGTCTGAAAAACCTGCCTGCTGCATCATTGCCAGGAAATCCTTTCCCGGTATGGCCCCGCCCTCTCACTGGGACCAGCTTTTTATTATTTGCTTTTTCTTCTCCGGCAGCTCTGCGATTAGAATCTGGTCTGCGATCATCATCCGCCCGCCGGGTTTCAACACTCGAAAAACCTCGGAAAGCGCCCGGCCCTTATCGGGCACAAGATTAAAAACGCCATTTGAGATCACCACATCAAATTCCTGGTCTGAAAAGGGTAAATTTTCGGCAGATGACTCTTTTAAGGTGACATTTTTACAATCGGTTAATGAAAGGTTTTTTTTCGCCCGTTCCAACATCTCAGATACCAGATCAATCCCTACCACCTTTCCGGAGGGCCCTGTCATCATGGCAGCGTAAATTGTATCGACACCGGCGCCGCAGCCGATATCCAGGATGGCCTCCCCTTCATTTATGGGTCCTAGTCTAAAAGGATTTCCAACACCGCAATAGGAGGCCGTCACTGCATCAGGCAAAGCCCGAATTTTCGTGATATCGTATTGCAATGCTTCCAGGCCTGCGCTTCCTGTTGGATATTTAAATAGACCTTCGGGTTTCTTGGCAACCTTTTTGTATTTTTTTTGGATACCCGAATGTATCTTTTTTTTGTCCTTCAAGGTAAATTGGTTTTCCATCATTGCTCCTCGAGTTTAGATATCTTAAATTTTATATTTTTCTTCCGTGACGACCTAAAGAGTAATTTCCGGTCTCCCCGATGAATGGTAAGATCCAGCGATTTTTTTTGGAAGTGGTTAATGGGCGACGCTGTGACAGGATTTCCCACATGGCCACAAACAGAAAGGCCGGTAAAAAGGAACCCACACGGATGATAATTTCATTATTCATTTTAAAGAAAATTCATATTGAGTTTTGAACAATGGTTTTCAGCCAATTATAAGATATTGCGCATTACCTACTACCCCGGGTTTATCACCTGTCGAACAGCTGCAGAGAGAGACTCCATGTCCGGAATATTATCAAATGCAATTTGTTCGTTGATAACGATAGAAGGCACTGCCGGCCGGCGACCGCATATTTGTGTCAATTCATCGAATCTACCGATGCCGTCCCGATCGCTGACATCCACCACAACCCATCGCAACATTCCCTGTTCAAACTCTGGAGAAATCTCCTGCAGGATTCCGATTGCCAGATCGCAAAGCATACATCCCTTTTTCTTGGCCACAATTTCTACAAAGGCTTCTATGTTTTTCGGAGACATTTAGGATTTAATCTTTTTACTTTTTATGAGAATGGCTCACGAACCGATGACACCAGAAGCTATCTCAAA
>CAMYNZ010000080.1:11623-14081 GCA_947259865.1 uncultured Desulfobacterales bacterium
CAATCCGCAGGCATACTGAAGTATGTCGAGGATTTGAAACGAGGATCCAACACAGAGATTGGGCCAAAAGACATTTTTGAGATAGCTTCTACTCTATATCTTCTGTTCCCTTATTCCCGAATAAACTGCCTTGCAAATGCCGGAGACGCCGCCCTTTAATCCCTCGGGATTTTTACAACCGTCCGATCCTTTGAGGCTTTCGATGTAATCATGGGCATCTGCAAATGATCCCAGAATGCTCTCCAACGGGGTTTCCGGTTGTATTTTAAATAACCAACCGTCATCATAGGGATCATTGCTAACAACGGATGGGTTTTGTTTGATTTCCGGGTTAAATTGGATCCTACCTTTGACGGGTGTATGGAGGTACATGATTTTAGCGGTGATGGCAAACACTACATCCTCCCGTTCCGCAACCGTCTTGCCCTCCTGGACCAGCCAGTCTATATCATTAACGCCGCCGATCAACACCAGTGCAGGTTCGGTAAGTCCAAAGAATATCTCCTGATTTTTTGATTTTGCCCAAAGGCCCTGTTTGAGATGATAGTGACGATCTTCGGGGATCTCCACCTGTTTACCCAAAAACTTGTCAATAAATGCCATATTTCCTCCAATTGCCAATCTAGATGCTAAATCTCAGGTTTCAATTTTATTAAGATTTCGATTCCGGTTGGTCAAAGGTGTCTAGCAATAACCTCTTCGAGCAATTTCCTGGAAACGTCGGTGCCTTCTACAACGATTTCCTCACCCACCATAACCGCCGGTGCAACCGGCAGGTCAAGTTCAAAATATTCATCGGTCATGTATTCTTCTTTCGGTTTGGAGATAGTCTCGATATCAAGGTCGTATTTTTTACCCAACCTGGGCATCATTTTTTTAAAATGCTTTCACGGCTTTCCGTTGGGCAAATTCATAAAAAATCTGACTTTCAGCATGTCTACTCCATTGATAATTGAATATTGATTAGATCCATACTTATAAATTGTTTATCGTCAAGGAAAAAAGTAGGGATTATTTTAGTTCCGCCATGCGGATTAGGAATTGATCTGCCGGCAAAAAGTCAACCAGGCGCAAATCGTGCCGTTCTTTTCCTTGGCGGTCCAGAAATACAACCGTCGGTACCCCCTTGACGCCATATTGATGCAGTAGCTTTTCATGCGTCGAATTGCCTTTTCTGGTGAGATCAACTTTGATCATGATAAAGTCACGCTTGCCCTGTTTCACAATTTCAGGATCGTGAAAGGTCACTTCATCCAGTTCACGACAGGGTGCACACCAATCGGCATAGAAATCAATGATTACCGGTTTTGCGATTCTGTTTGCCTCTTCCAATAACTTGTCTGAATAAGGCATCCAGGTCACACCGGGGCCGCGCAATACAAAGGAACCGATCAGGACAGTGGCCATGATCAGTCCTGCTATGCCGGCACCGGCTCTAAGCCATTCAAACGCGCGAAACTCAGCTTTTGTCCGATCAATCCATCCCAGATGCAAGGCCGCTGCCAATGCCACGGCTGCCAGAATCAATATCCCGGCCGTTTTAGGCATAACCGGTCGAATAAAATAAACGGCCATACCCACCAGAATCCAGCCCAAAAGCTTTTGTACCCATAGCATCCACTCTCCGGAACGGGGTAGTTTCTCTAATTGTCCTGAAAACAGAGCCAGGAAAAAGAGAGGCAAACCCAGCCCCAGGCTTAACACAAAAAAGATGATAAACCCTATCAAGGGGTTTCCCATACTGGCAACCCAGGTCAGTAAACCTAAAATAAAGGGTCCGATACAGGCGGAGGCAACCACACCTAAGGTCAAACCCATAAACAGGCTGCCAAAATAGCCGGCGTATGTTTTTGAAGCGGCCTGCATCAGACTGTAGGGCAGTCGTAATTCCCAGAGGCCAAAGAGACTTGTCGCAAAAAATATCAGCACAAGTGCGATGAGACCGAGCACTAAAGGGTTCTGAAGCAGGGCTCCCAGTAGCCCGCCGGTCATGGCTGCAACTACGCCAAGCACAGAATTGGTGAACGACAAACCACCAATATAACACGCACCGTGGATAGCCAGCTTTCCCTGACTCTGTCTGCTTTGGCCGCCAAAATAGGAAACCGTAATGGGGATCAATGGATAGATACACGGTGTCAGGTTCAGGGCGATTCCGCCTGCGAAGATGCCCAGAAGCGTCCATATTATCGCCCAGCCCTGTAAAGACCCTGACTGTTGTGGCTCGGGGGTCATTTCAGAAAGACCGGCCGGAGAACTATCAACGGGCAGTCCCAGGGCGTGCCATTGCGGATAACCCATGGGATCACGATAAACATTTGTGTAACCAAGATTTACGGCCACCCGGGCCGCCGAGTCACTGCGGACTCATGCCAGCCCGGCTCAGTAAAATACAATCAAACGGTTTTTGTCCGTTCCCAGAAATGATTGAAGCGCCCCTTTTTTTCGCCAGCGTGAT